>JBAVTI010000235.1:0-7172 GCA_049696055.1 Paracoccaceae bacterium
GTGCTGATGTTACCCGGAATGTCCGCCTCCCAAAAGCCGACCACATTCTTTGTGATGTTGAGGTAAAGTTTGCCATCCACAATGCGCCAAAGCGTCGGGTTGCCGGGAACTTTGCCACCTTGGGCCACGCCATAGGCGCAGTGACCATCATATTGCGGCGCGAACTTCGCAGGATCGGCAACAAACCGTGCGCGGTTTTGTTCAGACGAAAACGCAAAGACAGCGCCGTTATACTCTGCAGTCAGATCCGATTTGCCGGACAGAGGCGATGATTGGGCTGTGCCAACCTTGGATTGCGGCAGGTCGAAATAGGAAACCACGTCATAGCCGGAAACGGCAAAACCGGTCTTATCGACAAATTGTTCGCCGGCGGTTACGGCACCCGCAAAACTAAAGGCAAAGATGATGGCAAGTGCAGTTTGTTTCAGCATGACAAGCTCCATTGGCGGTTTCTGCCTGACATTTCGCGGCCAAGGCGGCTGACGTTACAGATGTGTCAAACCCATCGCGATGTCGTGATGCCCCGCCTTCATCTATGGGGTGCCAAGTTGTGCTTGGGCCGCACGGCACAACGCCGACCGACGCAGCGCCAGAAATTTCCGCGCGGCCTGTTCCGTTGGGTGAAACGGATCCTTCACCTCGCCTGATTTCTTGCGCCGGAAATGTCGTTCGTTGCCCATATTGGCTTGGATCGTTTCTGGGGTGAAACCCCGCACAAAACTGCACCGACTGCCGCTCGCCGCAAAGGCGCGTTCAAGATTGTCTTGCGCACGCTGTCGCAACGCGACGATCTTGCGACCGTATGTTGGGGCGGTCGTCATCAAAATGCAGGGTTGGTTTGCGGGCAAGTCGGCCATTGTCGCCCGAACATCGGCAAGCGCCAACGCCTCGCTTTCGGCCCATCGATCCGCCGCATTGCCAAGAAGATACAGGATCAGCAGTTTGGGGCGATAGTATCCATCCTCAAAGACCGCTTCCAGCGGTGACACCCCTGCCCGGCAAAACTGAAACTGGGCCCCGCGCCCGATTTGCACATACGGGTTCTCCCCCTGCGACAGTGTCCCGTAAACGCCTGCGTTCACCTTCCACTTTGGATCAACATTACAGATCGCGGCTTTGTTGGCCTTGGTCAGCCCCGTCCATGCGGTAAGCGTACTTGATCGCACGCCGATCACGCCGATGCTTGCCTTGGCGTCGATGCCGCAACTGCCCGCCATATCCCCCAGCAAATCGACAAAGGCGGTTCCGGTGCCAAAAGAAAGCTGCGAATCCCCCAGCACCAAAATATCCGGCGCGCCTGTCGTTTCCGCCGGGGCAGGCTGGGCCAGCGGCAAAAGAATCAGCCAACCCAAAAGCCATGCCGTCACGTTAAAGGCCCGCATTGAAAACGACTTTCTTGCCAATAGTGCAGCTCCGAACTTCAGGGCCATGGAAGTTCAGTTCGTGGTGAAATCGCAGTTGTTACGCCCTCCAAAGCATAAAAATCCAAAAACCCACATTCCCCCACACGGGGTATTCACACATCCTCACAACCGCGCCATCGCCCCCGTTTGGACAGGAATGTGATTGGCGTGCATCATCGAAAAGCCGCCCCTTCAGCAAACCTGCCCGGCATTCCCCCGGTCAGGATGTAAGCGAGGAGACAACAATGGTTACTTCAAACTACGAAGGCTTTGTGTTCCGCCTGTCGGGCGTAACGACAGGGTCAGGCAGCACCATTCCCGTTGGCACGGTGCTGGATAAGGTCATTCTGACGACACGCGATCTGTTAACGGGGGCCACGGCTGCGGCGCAGTTGAACGATGGGCTTGGTTTAAGCAGTGGTGAAGGGGCGACGTTTCAGATCAACGGCAACGTCATCACGAACACATCGCCAGACTTTCGCGCCGTTCTCTTGAACACAAACGCGGGCAGCATTGCGGCACTTGTGTTCACGGTGGGCAATGTCAGCTACGCCCTTGCGGCCCCCGGAACGAACTTTGACGCTGCCACACAGATTACCGCGTCTTCGGTTGTAAACGCATCCAGCGTGCCTGTGGTGAACCCGCTTAGCTATGGCTTGCTACCGGAAGGTGCCAACACCTACACCGCACAGGTCTTTAGCACGCAAGATTACGGTGGTCCGGCAGGCGGGCTGCCCGACTACAGTGCCATCACCAACGCCACGCTTTACGACAACGATCTTATCCGGGGCAATGGAGAGATCCAGCGCACCGCCTATCAAGAAACCCTGACCACGGTGCAGTTCAGTGACGGCACCGTTCTGGGTGGGGTCGAGACGTTGCAGGTTGGCGGCTATAGCGGGTATGTCACGGCCTACAACTACTTGTTCGATCAGGCCAAACTTGCGGCTTCGGGACACACGATTGCGGACGTGCGCGGGGTATTGAACAGCTTCGCCTTCGACCATGATTTGAATTGGGACGAAGCGGGGTTCACAATCACCGCCGGGCCGCCGCCGGACGGCGGCAATAACGACACCGCACCACCCCCGCCTCCACCACCGCCATTGGTGGTGATCAACGGCACCACGCGGGCCGATGTGCTAAATGGGACTGCGGCCGCCGATGCAATCCGTGGCTTTGATGGCAGCGACAAGCTGACTGGCAATGGCGGGAACGACGTTTTCATCTTCGGGACGGATTCCCGCAGTGGCCGCCGTACGGTTGATACAATCACCGATTTTCAGGCGGGGCATGATTACATCGGCCTTGAAGCCGGCGCATCGGTCAAATCGATCGTCGACAATGGATCCGCAATTGTCATCACTTTGATCGGTGACGGCGATCGGATCGTGATCAATGGCGCAGCCCTGAATGTGTCGGATATTCGCATTCTGGACAATCCGACGACGTTCGATCTTCTCTAAGGAATAAGTAGTGGCGCAACAAATCGTTGCGCCACTTTCTGCTACCAATGTCCGGCGATCTGGGTAGCGCTTTGTATCAGACGGTTTTGCGGGATTGTGCGTGAGAACTGCACCCAGACGAACAAGAACGCAGGTGACGGTGCCGAGCATTATTGCGCCGGTGCTGCCCGCATCACAGCGTCGCCAAAAGGTTGATCAATCACCATTTTCCAACCGCCGTCCGCCTGCCTGCGCAGAACGGCTACGGACAATGCGGACACTTCACCGTCAGGGGTAGGAGCCGTCCATTTCATCAGGTGCAAAGCGATGTCGCCCGAGACGACAACATCATGCGCGCCGTAAGTAAACGCAACACCTTGGGCGATGAATTGCCCAAACATTGCCCGTAGGCCATCTTCGCCGCTGACAGGCACTCCCGGCTGGCTGACAACCGTCGCGTCGGTTTCATAGGTGGAAAGGATGCTTTCCATATCCCCTGCCGCGAAGGCGCGGGTCATGGTTTCGATCGTTGACAGAATGGCAGTTTGGTCCATTGCAAGAGGCTCCGTTTGGGCTTGCGCGGTTGTGAAGGTGGTGAGCAGAAGCATCGCTATTGCGACGATGTGGATTAGTTTCACGGTGCTTTCCCAGCTGTTGACTTCCACCGGCATAACGGGCTGCTGTGTCAGAAAATGGCAGTGGAGATGCTGAACAAATGCGCCTCTTTCGATTGTTCCGCCTGCTTGATCAGATGCGTTTGCGCACCCATCCCATCACGGCCTTTGAGCTTTCTGGTTTGATGGATGTGTCAGTGCGCACAATCTATCGCGATATCGCAGATCTGCAGGCCTTGGGTGCGCCGATCAAAGGTGAAGGCGGCATCGGCTATGTGATGGAAAAAGGCTTCTTCATGCCGTCGTTGAATTTTGACAATGATGAGTTAGAGGCACTTGCACTTGGGGCCAAGCTGGTTGCGGCTCGCGCAGGCGATGGTCTCGCAGGCGCTGCCCGGCGAGCATCTTCAAAGATAGCGTCTGCAATCGGTGAAAACTCGCGCCTGGGTTTTTTGAATACCCCCCTTGAAGCGGGGCCGAGCGCTGCGGCATCAAATACCGAAACGGGAGAACTTCAAGATAGTTTACGTGCCGCGATCCATGGCAGGAATAAGCTGGAAATCACCTATCAAAGCTTGTCAGATAAGACGTCGGTCAGAACGGCCAGACCTCTTGGGTTGACTGTTTTCGATAGCGTTTGGCTTTTGACGATTTGGTGCGAAAAATCAGATGGCTTTCGGCACCTCCGCCTTGATCGTATCATCTCTGTGGGCAAAACGGGCAAGACTTTCCGGCACGAAAAAGGCAGGCAGTTTGCGGATGCGCTTGCCCACAAAGACCGTTAGCTTTCGTGCATGGGTGAAAGTCACGCAATCAAGCCGCACCTTTCTACCTGCTCTCGCGGCTCATGCAGTTGATTCAAACGCGGCCTGAAATGAACGTTTTTGTGAAAGTTGCCCAACGATGAAGCGCCAGTATCTCGGTGACTCGAAGGATAGTTTTAAATGGGACTATCATGATCACCTTGTGCGCATGCTCGGTTATCAAACGCTTAAAGTTGCATGGATGATGAAACCCGATGATGGGGGCACGGATGGCAGCAGCGCACCGGAACTATTTCCCGCAAGACCGGAAGTTCTGCGATTTTGCAATCAGCTAAAGGCCAGCCACGATCCAGGTCTGGTCACCAGCCTTCCCTCTGCCACGGAGGCGTCCTATTCGGTCGCGTTAAGCGAGCCTGTCCTTGGCCGTGATGACAAATTAGAGTCTGCATTCTTCCACGGTATCAAGGCGGGTAAATCCGATGTGGTGTTCCTTGACCCCGACAATGGGTTCGAGCCCGAGAAAAGCTCAACCGACAGGCATGTCAGATACAATGACCTCGAAACGCTTGTGCGTGCCGCCCATCCGGACGCGGTGATAACGGTGTTTCAGCATCATCGCCGCCGAAAGTTTCCGGACGATTTTGCGCGCATTCGAGAACGGATCGTAAGCGGAAACACCTGCGCGATCTACTGGCATTCGCTGATGTTCGTTTGCATTTCATCGTCGCACCTGACCATGGCACGGGTTCGTGAGATCAATCATGCCTACGCTGCGGTGCGTCCGGTAATAGCACTCGACTGACGGCAATTGCCCCTCGCGCAGGGGGACGCAAGGGGCTTTGATTGAAACTTTCGGCTTCCAAAGCACTCAGATCTGCGCAGCAGTGCTTTTCGCCAGGGCGATTGCCGTTTTCAGAGCGGCGGCCGGGTCGGCGGTCAACAATGTTGGCTGAAACCGGATCTCGGTCACTTCATTGATCCCGATAAACCTTAGCCAGTCGTTGAAATAGGTCGAATGAAAGTCGCTGCCAAAGGCCGGCGCGACGCCCGGCGAAAAGACGCCGCTGGTATAGATCACTGTCGCGCGTTTGCCCTTAAGCAGGCCGGAATAGCCAGTGGCAGGATCAAAACCAAACAACATGCCGGGCTGCGTGATGATGTCGATATACAGCTTTAGCCGATAGGGAATGCCGCCGTTCCACATGGGTACCGTAAACAGGTATTCGTCTGCCGAGGTAAACCGCTCTGCAATTCCGGCGATCTCATCCCACGCTGTGCGGGTTGCGCCCTCCAGGCTGCCGCCGGTGATAACGGTCATTTTCGCCGAAGCTTTGTCGCCATCAAACTCCGGCAGGGCTTCTTTCCAAAGGTCGATGGTGTCGACGGCTCTATCCTGCCGATCAGCAAGAAATGCCTCGGCCACCTTGCCGGAATCTGAATTGGCCCCGCGCGGCGATCCTTGAACAAAGAGTAGTCGTTTCATAGTCTTACTCCGATTTGAATTATAAGAAATGCGGGCTCTTTGCCCCTAGGCCTTGGTTTGATAGAGAGCCGCGTTCACCAGCGCGGTGTCGGTATACATGTCAAAGCGGGCAAGCTTTGCCTCGCGCACGCCCCAAACATGGGCAAACGGCGCGCGCATGGATTTCCCCGTTGCTTTGGCCGTCCCCGAGTAAATGCCAAGCGTGACGACGCGATTGCCATCTGCGATGAAATCGTGCGGCAAGACGGAAAACCCATCCCAGTCGCGCCCGATCGGGATAAGCAGGTTTTCGAGAACGGCTTGCGGTGTGCGCCAGGTTCCTCCGTAATAGGGAAACCCTTCGGCTTCGGTCCATTCCAACTGCGGATGCAAAATCGCAATAAACGAAGGGATATCGCCGCGTGCGATTGCATCGTAGAAGATTTTGACTGTGTCGATCGGCGTCATGGAATGTCCTTCCGGGTGAAAAACGTGGAACCGTTGGTCAACAAAGGATCAGCCCGGCCCAATGGCTCGACGGCCGCGTGAATTGACCGCAACAGCGTCAAGCATGGATGACCCTCCCGCCAATAATGATCCGGCGAGAGGGCGGGCCGGGTTTACGGCTTGATCGTGGCAAGCATCCCAAGGCCAAGGCCATCGACAACTTGCCGCTGAACCGGTGCGACGGCCATATTCACGGCATCAGACCCAAACGGCTGACCGACAACTACGCGCTCTGGTCGGCTGCCCTTTGGCGCTGCCACAAGCTTTGCAATCGCTTGCGCCACGTCGTGCGGTTTCGGCGCATCCGCCGCCGCAAACATGCCCATGAAGGTCTCGAACATCTTGCCGGGAATGCCGCCGATTTCGCCGTAAGCCACACCCCGAGCCGCATCACCGGGCTGTTGTGCCACCGCATACATGTTGGTCGGATAAGCGCTCGGTTGAACCAGCACGACATCGACACCCAACTGCGAAAGCTCATAGCGATAGCTATCCGTCATCGCCTCAACGGCATATTTCGACGCACCGTAAAGGCCAAAGAACGGAAACGTTACCCGGCCCAGGATCGAGCCTATGTTGATGACCAAGCCGTCGCCCTCGGCGCGCAGGGTGGGCAAGGTCGCGCGCAACACGCGCTGCACACCAAACACATTGACCTCAAACAGATCGCGGATTTGTTCCGGGGTGAACCCTTCCGAGACCCCCGCCGACGCCATTCCGGCGTTGTTAATGACGACGTCAAGTTTCCCCGCCGATTTGGCAAGGATTGTTTTGATCGCGGCATCGACGCTTGCGTCGCTCGTGACGTCAAGCTCAACCGGCTCAACGCCTTTGGCGCGCAGGTCCAGCGCAACCGCTTGGTTCCGGGTGGTCATTTCGCGGATACCCGCAAAGACTGTGTGGCCCGCCGCAGACAGCGTTTCGGCAGTATCACGGCCAAAGCCGCTTGATGCGCCGGTGATGAGAATGATCTTTTG
>JBAVTI010000236.1:0-5258 GCA_049696055.1 Paracoccaceae bacterium
CCGGTGTTGCAGGCCGACAGGCATTCGACGCCCTTGATGACCACGCCTTCGGGGCTGTCGGCGGCGCTAAGTGCGGCCATCAGCAACGCACCGGGGCGCATCCGTTCCCATTCGCCACCCGACCCCAGGCGGCATTTGGCGCAAGCCTCGCCACCACTGCTGCCGGGCGGCCCTAGCGGACAGGTGGCGCAAACCAGAACTTCTGCATCCGCAGCAATGCCCCGGCGGCAGGTCGTACACACATGCAATACGGCGGCAGCCATGTTCAACTTTCAGCATCAGCGAAAGGGGCAGCGCCAGAGGGGGCATATATGCCCACCACCCGGTCGCGGAACACCCCGTCCGCCCGTTAACGTCATGCGCTGGCAGGTCTCCCGGCTTGCAGAGTGGGGCTGCCCCCTTGGCCCCCACCTTCCCAACCTTGCGGTCAGTGGCAACGGGGCCTCTCCGGTCACGGTCGCGGGGGCGGCTGCGCTTCGGGATTTTGACCAAAGTGGTCGCTATCCCTGTCGCATTCCCTCTTCGCCTGTCATACCACAGGCACCAACGCCGCCTCACCTGAGGCACGATACCCCCCCTTGTCAAGGATGAGGAACGTCACATGACGGACGAGAACGACATCAGCCCCGATATTGGATCGGATACAGCCGCCGAATCCGGGGCGCTGGATGCCCGGCACGCGATCAAGATGGCCAAGAAAAAGGCCGCGCGTGACAAGATCATGGCGACTAAGGCAGGAGAGCGCGGCCTGATCATCGTGCATACCGGCGCGGGCAAGGGCAAATCATCCTCCGGCTTTGGCATGATCCTGCGCTGCATCGCGCACGAGATGCCCTGCGCCGTGGTGCAGTTCATCAAAGGTGCCTGGGATACCGGCGAGCGGCGGTTGATCGAGGCGAATTTCGCCGATATGTGCCAGTTTCATGCCATGGGCGAAGGTTTCACCTGGGAGACCCAGGACCGCGCCCGCGATGTGGCGGCGGCGCAAGCCGGGTGGGCGAAGGCCAAGGAATTGATCCTCGATCCCAACATCCAGTTCGTCTTGCTGGACGAAATCAATATCGCCCTGCGCTATGACTATCTGGATATCGCCGAGGTTGTGCGTTTCTTGCGTGAGGAAAAGCCGCCTCTGACCCATGTCGTGCTGACCGGGCGCAATGCCAAGGAAGAACTGATAGAACTTGCCGATCTGGTGACCGAGATGACCCTGATCAAGCATCCGTTCCGATCTGGCATCAAGGCGCAAAGGGGTGTGGAATTTTAAGGCCGGTTTGGCGGCAAGATTGGAGCCTCCGGCGGGGATATTTGGAAACAGAAGAATGGTTAAGAAAGTGTTATTTCTTCTGTTTCCAAATATCCCCGCCGGAGGCATCGGTTGTGGCCACAAGTGCAGGCGCTAAGAGGACGTAAATGAAAGCACTGATGATCCAGGGCGCGGGGTCCAACGTCGGCAAATCCTTGCTGGTGGCAGGCTTGTGCCGGGCGGCCAAGCTGCGCGGGTTGACGGTGCTGCCGTTCAAGCCACAAAACATGTCGAACAACGCCGCCGTCACGGTCGATGGTGGCGAAATTGGTCGCGCGCAGGCATTGCAGGCACTGGCTTGCGGGGTGGACGCCCATACCGACATGAACCCGGTATTGCTAAAACCCGAATCCGAGGTCGGCGCGCAGGTCATCGTGCAGGGGCGGCGCGTGGCCACGGTGAAGGCGCGCGATTATGCGGCGTTAAAGCCCAGCCTGATGGCCCCGGTGTTGGAAAGCTTTAACCGCCTGAAAGCGCGGGCTGATCTGGTGATTGTCGAAGGTGCTGGCAGCCCTGCCGAGGTCAACCTGCGCGCTGGAGATATCGCCAACATGGGTTTTGCCCGTGCTGCCGATTGCCCGGTGATCCTGATTGGCGATATCGACCGCGGCGGGGTGATTGCGCAGATGGTGGGCACGCGCGCGGTACTTGATCCCGCCGATACTGCGATGATCGCGGGTTTTATCATCAACAAATTCCGTGGCGATGTGGCGTTGTTCGAAGATGGTTATCGCTTGATTGCCGACCAAACCGGTTGGCTCGGTTTTGGCGTGCTGCCGTTTTTCCAGGATGCCGGAAAACTGCCTGCCGAAGATGCGCTGGATCTGCCAAAGGGGCAGGGGGCGGGAGGATTCAAGATCGCCTGCCTGACTCTGTCGCGCATCGCCAATTTTGATGACCTTGATCCCTTGGCCCAAGAGCCCGGTGTCAGCCTGACCATGCTTGCCGCTGGCAAGCCGATTCCCGGCGATACCGATCTGGTGATCATTCCCGGCAGCAAATCCACCCGGGGGGATCTGGCCTATTTGCGCACCCAAGGTTGGGATATCGACCTATACGCCCACGTTCGGCGCGGCGGTCATGTGTTGGGTATTTGTGGCGGTTATCAGATGCTTGGAGCGATGATCCGCGACCCCGATGGCATCGAAGGGGCGGCGGGTGAAACGCCGGGCCTGGGCCTGTTGGCGGTTGAAACCCTGATGACACCTGACAAATGCCTGACCCGCACCACCGCCACCCACGTTGCCACCGGCCTGAAGGTGGACGGCTACGAGATTCATATTGGCCGCACCACTGGCCTCGCCACCCAGCGCCCCTTTGCGCAAATCGAAGGCCGTGCCGAGGGGGCCACCACTGCCAATGGCCGCATCATGGGCAGCTATTTGCACGGAATGTTCAGCAATGACACCTTCCGCGCCGCGTTCCTGCGCCAACTGGGGGCCAGTGCGTCGGGGCTGCACTACGGGGCGGGGGTCGAGGACACTCTGGATGCGCTTGCCGCCCATCTGGAGGCGCATTTGGATGTGGCGGGGCTGTTGGGGCTGGCGCGGTAATGCGCGCTCTTTTTGGCTGAGACCAATGCCGCCCTTGCCCTCTCTCCAGCGCCACGTCACAACATGCCAACGACACCGGAGGCCCAAATGACCCGCATCCCCGTTACTATCCTGACCGGTTTTCTTGGTGCCGGAAAAACCACGCTATTGAACCGGCTGATGGCGCAGCCGGGCTTTGGTGATACGGCGGTGATCGTCAATGAATTTGGCTCGGTTGATATTGACGGCGGGTTGGTAGAGGGTGCGGATGATCGGGCCTTTGTCAGCTCTACCGGCTGCTTGTGTTGCACCGTTTCGGGGGATGTGCGTCTGACCCTGCTGCGCCTGAAAGACGAGGCCGACAGTGGCGCCGGGCCGAAATTCAGCCGGGTGGTGATCGAAACCACCGGTCTTGCCGACCCCGCGCCGGTGATGCAAACCTTTATGACCAACGACATGATGCTGGCGGCCTTTACCCTGAATGGCGTGGTCACGGTCGTTGACGCCGCCAATGCCGCCGACACGCTGCAGCGTTTCCCCGAGGCGATCCGTCAGGTAGGCGTGGCCGATCTGCTGGTGATCAGCAAAACCGATCTTGCCGATGCCAAGCCCCTGCGCGCCCACCTTGCTGCTTTGGCCCCCAACGCGCGGGTGATGACGGCAGATCAGGTCGGCGTCGCGGATGTATTCTCGCTGGCGGCGTTTGACCCGGCAACCAAGCCGCCTTCGGTGCAAGACTGGCTGCGGTTCGACGCAAACCACGGGCATCACCACCACCATGACCACAACCCAAACCGCCACGGCGGCTTGATTTCCGCCTTTTGCTTTACCGCCGATCAACCGATCGAGGATCGGGTGATCAATATGGCCATCGGCGCGCTGCAACAAACCTTTGGCCCCGATCTTTTGCGTCTGAAAGCCATTGTCGAACTGACAGGCCACAACAGCCCCACCGTGTTTCACGTCGTCCAACACCTGCAAAGCCCGCCGCACCGTCTGGCCGATTGGCCGATCGGTATTGACGACACCCGTATCGTGGTAATCGCGTCGGGCAGGGGGCGCGATCAACTGCCGCCGATGTTGATGATGTTCATGCCGGAACTGCGGCTGGTCGGCTGACACCCGTGACATCTGGCCAGTTGTCAGGATCGGACGCGCGCGTTAGCCTGGTCCCATATTTCTGCCGCTGATTTCACAAAGGTGTCCCATGATGTTCAAATCCTTGGCCGTCGCCGCAATTTTTGCAAGCCTTGCCAGCCCCACCCTTGCCCGCGAACAAGCCGTCATCGCCGATGCAGAGGGCGTGGTTGAATTCAACCTGCCGTCGGGCAACATTGCGTGCATTTTTATTCCCCAAGGCGGCTCGTCGGTTTATTATCCGGTCGATGGCGGCCCCGAATTGTCCTGCACCCGGGTTGAACCGGTCTATGTCATTGTTACCCTTGGCCCCAAAGGCCGCGCCAAAGCCTATGAAAACCCCGGCGAACGGGGCTGCTGTTCCGAGGCGCAGGTTCTGCAATATGGCAATAGTTGGAGCGCCGGCCCCTTCCATTGCACCTCTGCAAAAACCGGGCTGACCTGCACCTCTGGCAACGGCCACGGCTTTAGCATGAGCCGCGCGCGCATTACCCTTAAGTAATCGGGTTTCAGCGGAAACTGGTAGGTCCGGAGGGACTCGAACCCCCAACCAAGGCGTTATGAGCGCCCTGCTCTAACCAATTGAGCTACAGACCCAGCCCGGCGCATGGGTAGCATAATGATCCGGCGGGTCAAGGGAGCTGGGCCGCTAAAGGTCTGCGCATTTGGGGCCGCGTTGGTCTTGCCCGCCGAATGCGTCCGGCGGAACCGTTTGAAACGTCACATCCTTTGGCGGATGGCACCGTCGGCACCGGGAAAAATTTCAATCACACGCAAGCCACGTTGTGGCGCGGATCGTAATCCTGTATGCCGCGCGGCAACAGCGGACCTTCTGGGAGAACGGCATGACAACGGGCAGGAACGGGCTGACTTATGCCGATGCGGGCGTCGATATTGATGCGGGCAATGCACTGGTGGAACGCATCAAACCCGCTGCCAAACGCACCCAGCGCCCCGGCACCATGTCGGGTCTTGGTGGATTTGGCGCGCTGTTTGACCTGAAAGGTGCGGGTTATGTTGACCCGATCCTTGTGGCCGCAACCGATGGCGTGGGCACCAAACTGCGCATCGCGATTGATACCGGGAATGTTGATACCATCGGCGTCGATCTGGTGGCGATGTGTGTCAACGATCTGGTATGCCAGGGCGCAGAGCCATTGTTTTTTCTGGATTATTTCGCCACTGGCAAGCTGAACGTCGATGAGGCGACCCGCATCATCAACGGCATTGCAGCGGGCTGCGAGGCCTCGGGCTGCGCCTTGATCGGCGGCGAGACGGCGGAAATG
>JBAVTI010000237.1:0-11023 GCA_049696055.1 Paracoccaceae bacterium
CGCCATCCCCGTCGCCATCACCGTCGCCATCACCGTCGCCATCCCCGTCACCGTCACCGTCGCCGTCACCATCCCCGTCGCCATCCCCGTCGCCGTCGCCATCACCGTCACCATCGCCGTCACCATCCCCGTCGCCGTCACCATCCCCGTCGCCGTCGCCATCCCCGTCGCCGTCGCCATCACCATCACCGTCGCCGTCACCATCCCCGTCACCGTCACCGTCACCATCCCCGTCACCGTCACCGTCACCGTCACCGTCGCCGCCGATGATGCCCACCCCAACTGCGCCTGCGCCAAGTGCTGCAAGTCCGCCAGCCCCCAAACCACCGAGCAGGCCCGGCGCCAAGAAGCCCATACCCGCAGGTTCGTCAGACATCACTTCCAACCCAGCAAAATTGTCGCTTTCCGCGAACCTCAAATCATCGAGTGCCGAGTATTTGTTCCAGGCATCGACTGGGCCGTAATCGGCAAACAGGACGCCATCGGCACCGCCGTCGTGCAACAAGACTTGCTGCACTTGGCCATCGGCGCTGAGGTAAAGCTTGTTTTCCTGCCCTGCAGGTGCGTCGTAGTAGCCGCTAAGAACGACGGCACTGCCATCTGCGAGCTTGATAACCAGATCCGCGCCTTGACGCTCATAGCCAACGACACTGGTCTTTGCCAGGTGCAGCGATATTTGTTCGCCCGCGCCAACTTGAATGAAATTACTACCTGTGCCGCCAGCCGTGCCGCGCACAATACCGCCCGCAGAATCGCGAACGGCGAAATCAATCGCCTGTACCATCTTACTACTCCGCCTCAATACCCGGACTTTTCGCCCTGGCTGTGTTATCGGACCCTATTTTGGACCCTATTGAACGACGCAATACCTGCAATAGGACACAAATTCTAGGGGTTACATGCGGGCTGGCCACATTTTATCAAACTCTCCCCTCAGTTTAGCCATTTTTGCAACCAGCACGCTAAATCTAGAGCCCAAATGACTCGTGAAACGTGCCGTGTGGTCCGGTTTGGCGCTATCTAAGCCGCAAACCATTGCCATCAAAGTGGAAGGCACGGCTGGCATCTGGTGTGACATAAACACCCTCATCTACTCGAAAACTGTGTTCGCCGAACAACCGGACCGTCAGCAGCCCCTGATCTGACGTGTTCACATATACCAATGTTTCACCGCCCAGCTTTTCTACATGCGAAACTGTCCCGGGTATCTGTCCGGCCTCACGGGAAATGACGATATGTTCGGGTCGCACCCCCATGGTCTCTGACCGTATCCCCAATGTGCCCGCCTTCAGGAAGTTCATCTGCGGCGAGCCAATGAAGCCGGCCACAAAAGTATTCTCTGGGTTGTTATACAATTCCATTGGCGCCCCAACCTGTTCGACCTTACCCGCCCGCAGCACCACAATTCGGTCGGCAAGCGTCATCGCCTCTACCTGATCATGCGTGACGTAAATCATCGTCGCTGTCAGTTCCCTGTGTAGCCGTGCAATTTCGATCCTTGTATGCACCCGCAATGCAGCATCCAAATTCGACAACGGTTCATCAAACAAAAACAGCTTTGGCGTCCGCACGATTGCACGCCCAATTGCCACCCGTTGCCGCTGTCCACCTGAAAGCTCGGACGGCCGCCGCTCCATCAGCGGTTCCAGCGATAGCATATGCGCCGCATGATCGGTTGCCTTCGCAATATCGACCTTCGAAAACCCCGCCTGTTTCAGCGCCAGCCCCATGTTGTCGCGTACAGTCAAATGCGGGTATAGTGCATAGCTTTGAAACACCATCGCCAGTTCGCGCTTGGCCGGGGCTACGTCATTTACCCGCTTGCCATCAATCATCACGTCACCGCTAGTTACGTCTTCCAGACCTGCAATCATCCGCAAAAGCGTTGATTTTCCACAGCCCGACGGCCCTACAAAGACGCAAAACTCGCCTTTACTCACCGTTAGATCGACACCCTTGATCACCTCAGTGGCACCAAAGGATTTCGTCACGTTGTTCAGCGTAAGCGTACCCATGACGGTCTCCTATAGTTTTATTACCATGCCGGACCGCACGCTTTCATCTGCGGCCAAACAAATGGCCAACGATTGCACTGCGTCCTGAATGTGCCGCGCAAGATCCAGATTTTCCAGAATCGCCCGCGCCACAAACGCCTGCTCTCGGTCACACAATTCCTGATGCCCCGGCTCATCCGCCATTGAAATATCGGCATCGCCAATCGCCACCCTATGCACACGCAACATCGACGTTCTTGTATGCGTACCAATATCGTCTGATTTTGCATCGGCAGGCATTCGGATCGACACAGCCCCGTTTGGACTAATGACATCCTTCACGAAAAAAGCGGTGTCCGACATCATCGGCCCCCAGCCCGCTTCGTACCAGCCAAGGCTGCCGTCATCGAACAACACCTGAAAATGCCCATAGTTATACATATCGGGCGCAATTTCATGGCTTAAACGCAGCCCCATGCCCCGCACTTCTAGAGGCTTTGCATCAGTAATCTGACACATCACATCGACATAATGCACCCCGCAATCAACGATCGGCGGCGTGGACTGCATCAGGGCCTTATGCACTTCCCATGTCGGCCCCGAAGATTGTTGGTTCAGGTTTAGCCGAAACACATATGGCCCCCCCAACGCACGCGCCTCGGCAATAAGCCGGATCCAGCTTGGGTGATGCCGCAGAATATATCCCACAACCACTTTGCGCCCGGTGACAATTGCCTTTGCCTGCACCCGTCGCGCATCCGCCACTGTCGTTGCCAGCGGCTTTTCCACGAACACATCCGCGCCCGCATCCATTGCGGCACAGGCATAGTCGGCATGACTGTCCGAATAAGTCGCCACACAAACCAGATCAGGCTTCAATCGCGCGAGCGCCTCGGCGTAATCTGCCGTCACCGCATACCCTCTTAGCGGCGCGGGCAAATCCACTGCAGACCTGTTCACCAACCCCACAATTTCAAAGGCCGGATCATGATGATAAGCAAGTGCATGACTCCGCCCCATATTTCCTAATCCTGCCACCAAAACCCGTATCATTTCACCGCTCCTGCCGTAATGCCGCGGATCAGTTGCCGCGAAAAGATCAGGTACAACACTAGTACTGGTACGATAGCTAAGCTTAGGGCCGCCAGCACTGCATTCCAGTTGGTCACAAACTGGCCAATGAACACCTGACTTCCCAACGTGATGGTCTTCACCTCTTCGGCGGGTGCCAAAATCAACGGAAACCACAGGTCATTCCAAATCGGGATCATGCTGAATACCGCGACGGTCGCCATCGCCGGCCGAACAAGGGGTAATACCAACGTAAAGAAGATCCGGTATTCACTCAGCCCATCAATCCGACCGGCATTCTTCAAATCATCGGAAACCTGCCGCATGAACTCCGACAAAATGAACACCGCCAATGGCAGGCCCTGTGCGGTGTAAACCAAAACCAAGGCGGTCAGCGTGTTCACCAGGCCGCTTGCCACCATCATCTGCAATATTGCTACCGTGCCCAGCCGGATCGGAATCATGATCCCTAGTGCCAGATAAAGCCCCATCATCGTGTTGCCCTTGAACCGGTATTCGCTTAACGCAAATGCCGCCATCGCACCAAACAATAGCACTAAAAACAAACTGCCCACCGTCACCGTCATCGAGTTCAGGAAGTATTGAAAGAAGTCCCCCTGCTTCAAAACAGTAGTGTAGCCCACCAAATCAAAGGTCGCTGGCGTCGGTATGGCCAACGGGTCAGAAAAGATCGCCTTTCGTGATTTAAAACTATTAATCACAATCACAAACACCGGAAACAGCGCAATCAAAGTATAAGTTATCAATACCGCGTGGGCCGCGATTGAACGGGAAACCGGAACGCGCGATGCCATCTTGTCCCCCTAAAACTGATAGCGGCGCAGCCGCGTCTGAATGGCAAACAGATAGAAACACACACCCACAAGAATGATACCAAACATTGCCGTCGCAATTGTAGCGCCCATATGCACATCTCCCAATTGCAACTGGAATCCAAAGAAGGTGCGGTACAGAAACGTCCCCAGAATATCTGTCGCATAGTCGGGCCCCGCCAAAGCCCCCTGCGCCACATAAATTAGATCGAACGCATTGAAATTACCCACAAACGTCAAGATCGAAATTATTCCAATGCTCGGCAAGATCAGTGGCAGCTTAATCTTCCAAAATTGGCTAGATCCGGTGATCCCGTCCACTTCTGCTGCCTCCAGCACAGAATCTGGGATGGAAAGCAGCGCCGCGTAAATCAGCATCATTGGAATGCCGACAAACTGCCAAACCGAAACCAAAGCCAGCGTTGTCAGAGCATACTGTTCTTTGCCTAGCCAGGGGGCAAACAGACCTTTCAGCCCCACAAAATCAAGCATCCCCGGCGCAATCCCCCAGATCGGCGACAGGATCAACTTCCAGACAAATCCCACGATAACGAAACTCAAAATAGTCGGAATGAAAATCGCCGTCCGGTAAAACGCCGCCATCCGCAGTCGAGGCGAAGACAACAGCGCCGCAAGCAAAATTCCGATCGGGTTTTGCACCAGCATATGCACCACAAAAAACCAAGTATTATTGCCCAATGCATTCCAGAACGCATCGGACCAAATGTGGTTGCCAAACAATTTGGCGAAATTACCAGACCCCACAAAAATTCGGTTCGTACCCTTCAATTCATATAAAGACAGATTCAACGTGCCAAAAAGTGGCACAATCATGATCGCAGTATAGACTAGCACCGCAGGTGCCAGGAATACCGGGATATGCCAGCGGAAAGGCTTCCGGGCAGCCATATGAACTCCTGCTTTTTCCTAAAGAATGCCATAAGAGGGGGCCGGAGAGCAGGCTGCTCCCCGGTTCCTAGCCTCAGTCAGTGATCACTGTTGTGGCGCGTACCAAGTGGCAAGACCCGCCTGCAAACGCGCGCCCGCAGCTTCGGGCGTCTCGGTGCCTTTTATTACGTTGGCTGATGCGTTCCACGTCTCATTCTCAAGGTTCGGCGTGCCACGCGACAAGATCTGATAGGTTGACCGGATCGTCGATTGGCACTTACCGCGCCACGACACAAACTCTTGTGCCAACGGATCTTCCATCGCCACCGGGGCCGAGTTCAAAGAGAAGAAGCCCGGCAATGCGTTTGCATAAAGCGCTGCAAATTCGGCCGAGCCTACCCACTCCAAGAACGCCTTCGCCTGATCCGCATGGGCCGATGCCGCGTTCATTCCCAGTGCAATATCAGTGTGATCCGAAATATAGCATGTGTCGCCCGCAGCCTGCACTGGCGGTGCAAATGCCCCCATCTTGAACGTCGCTTGGGTGTTGAACCCGCTGATTTCCCACGACCCAGCCGGATAGATCGCGGCACGGCCAAGGGTGAACAGGTTCTGGCTGTCTGGATAGGTCTGCGCTTCAAAGCCGTCGCCCAGATAATCCTTCCACTTCGCCAGTGTCGCATAGGGGGCTACCCACTGCGGATCGGTCAGCTTCTGCTCACCCTTGATCAGCGCAAGGCGGCCCTCTTCGCCCTTCCAGTAGTTCGGCCCAATGTTGTTGTACCCCATCGTCGCGGCTTCCCACTGATCGTTGGTGCCCATCGCCATCGGAATATAGGTTCCGTCCGCCTTGATCTTGTCCAGCGCAGCAAAGAACTCGGCCTCAGTTGTTGGCACCGTGATGCCCAGTGCAGCAAAGGCATCCATATTGTAGATAAAGCCGTGAATCACCGATGCCATCGGCACGCAGAACGTTGCCGCCGCATCATCGGTCTGCCAAGCCGATTTCGCAACCGGCGAGAAATTGGCCATCGAGGCAAGCCCTGAAAGATCCGCCAACTTACCCTTAGTGTATAGCTCCAGCGACGCATCGAATGGGCGGCAGGTGATCAGATCGCCCGCAGACCCAGCATCGAGCTTGGAATTCAGCACCGCGTTATACTCCGCAGGTGCAGTTGGCGCGAACACTACCTTGATCCCCGGATTGGCCGCCTCAAACGCAGGAATGATCTTGTCCTGCCAAATGGTCAGATCGTCATTGCGCCAAGACTCGATGGTCAGTGTCACGTCTTCGGCGTGCGCGGCCCCTGCCAGCAACGTGCTGGTCAAAAGGGCAATGCGAAGGGTCTTCATCGTCATGGTCGTCTCCCTATAGAAAGGCGTTTCGCCCGGTTGCTTGTTCAGTTCAAAATTGCCGCAAGCGCAGGGGCCAGATGCCCGCCGTTTGCGGCTAGAATCGCCTCCGCACGGTCAAGCGCCACCCCGCGCGCAATCAAAATGGCGGGCTTCACAGCGCCGGAGCTGGCGATCAATGCCTCTTGCGCCACCTGCAATCTGCACCCGGAAACTGCCGTCACGATCTTCATCGCCCGGTCCATCAGCTTGGCATTGTCCGCCACCACGTTCACCATATACCCGTCATGCACGTGGCCAAGTCGAATTCCAACCAAAACCGAGAGCATGTTCAGCGCCACCTTTTGCGCCGCTGCCGCACCCATCCGGGTCGATCCTGAAATCACCTCAGATCCGGTGTCCAACAGCACCACAATATCAGCCATATCCAGCAATGCTGAACTTCCGACACAAGCCACCCCAACCACCTGCGCACCACACGCCTTAGCCCCGCGCGCCACCGCCAAAGTGTAAGGCGTTGATCCCGATGCTGAAACGCAGATCACCACGTCACCCACCCCCAACGACAGTTGCGCGAGATCAACCTCCGCCAACTTTGGGTCGTCTTCTGCACCGCCGGTCATGTGCAGCAGTGCCGACACCCCCCCGGCAAACAGGACCGGCGTGCGATCAGGTGGAATACCGAAGGTTCCGGCCAACTCTAGCCCATCCGCCAGCGCCATCAATCCCGAAGACCCCGCCCCCGCATAGGCCATCCGATGCCCTGACTGCAGCGCCTCGACCGCAGCGATGGCCGCCACCTCTATCGCAGCTACAGCCGTGCGGACCACCGACATCGCCACAATCTGCGCGTCCAACACATGCGCCAGGACATCAGAAGCAGGGGCTGCATGTAACCCCGCCGAACACGGATGACGCGCTTCTGTTGGTCGTTCAGTCATGTGATTCCCCCATGACAACAACAATGCCAAATTAATACCAATTGTAAAGCGGCATCTCCAATTTGCATTTTATGAGCCATTTTCTATCCCTTTGAAAAATCCACTTCCCATTTGGTATTGTTTTGGTATCTTTGAACTCGAAGGAATCACCATGCAGCTTTTTCTGGGTATCGACGGGGGTGGCACAAGGTGCCGGGCGGCTGTGTCCGATGCGTCGGGATGTGTGCTTGGCACAGGCAGCGCCGGTCCCGCCAATATAGCGACCGATATTGAGAACGCCCGTGTCAACATTCTTGATGCAACTATGCAGGCGTTGCAAGGTGTGGTCGGCCCGTCAGCGGCAGACGTTCTACCGCATCTGCACGCCGCACTTGGTCTTGCGGGGGCCAATGTACCCACATGCGCTGCCCGCCTTAGCACTACCCTTCCCTTCGCCAGCATTCAGATTAAAAGCGATGCTGTCATCGCCGCCAAAGGTGCTTTGCATAACGATGATGGCATTGTCGCCGCCCTTGGCACTGGCTCGGTTTTTGCCGTTCAACGTGCAGGTAAATTAAGCCAGAATGGCGGTTGGGGATTTGTTCTGGGCGATGAAGGCGGCGGCGCATGGCTGGGCCGCGCCCTGCTATCCCGTTCCTTGCGCGCCGTCGATGGCGTTGAACCCATGACTCCCTTGCTGCAATCTACCCTTAATGATCTCGGTGCCTCCTCAGGTGTCTTAAGCTTTGGCCTTACCGGACGCCCCGCCGATTTTGCCGCCTTCGCCCCGCAGATCGCCGCCTCCAACGATGTCGCGGCGCGCGCTATAATGTTACAGGCAGAAACCGACATCACCGCAATGATCGACCACTTGCAGGGTAGCGCCCCGGTCCCTGTCACCTTCATTGGTGGCCTCGGCCAAATCTTTGCTGCACGCCTCGCTGACCGCTGGCCGCAGCGAATCGCCTATGGCTCGGGCCTCGACGGCGCCTTGTGGTTTGCCCGCCGAGGGATTCCTGCATGAACGACCTCTTTTCCCCCGACGGCTTTTCCGACGGAGGCTCCGGCCCGCTTTATCTGCAACTACAACGCCGCATTGCCGACGCCATTGCAGGCGATCGCCTAACCCCCGGCGACAGCCTGCCCGCCGAACGCGACATGGCAATGATGACCGGACTGTCGCGCGTCACCATCCGCAAAGCGGTGCAGGCCCTTGTCGTCTCTGGTCAGTTAGTGCAACGCCGAGGCTCCGGCACCTTTGTTGCCCCTAGGGTTGAACGAATTGAACAAGCGCTTTCCCTACTGACCTCGTTCACCGAGGACATGGCCCGCCGGGGCAAATCGGTCGAATCCGTCTGGCTAAGCCGCGCACTGCATTCCCCGGCCCCGGAAGAGGTCATGGCTTTAGGTCTCGGCGCCAACACCCTCGTTGCCCGTCTGGAACGTGTTCGCCGCAGCGATGGCCTGCCCTTGGCGATTGAACGCGCCTCGCTCTCCGCCTCCGATCTTCCAAACCCCGAATGCGTCACCACCTCGCTTTATGCCGTGCTTGAACAGCGCGGACTGCGCCCGATCCGTGCCGTTCAACGCATTTCCGCAGCCAACCTTGGCCCCCGCGATGCCGAACTGCTTGGCATCGCCCCCGGTGTCGCCGGACTTAGGATAGAGCGTGTGTCCTACCTTCCCTCGGGCCGGGTCATCGAATTCACCCGCTCGCTGTATCGCGGCGATGCATACGATTTCGCTGTCGAACTGAAGCTCGCGCCCGATGGTGAAAGGATAAGGCTATGACCCAAACCCATATGGCGCGTGAGGTGGCCGAGATACCCACCGCTGCCGCCCGTTTCCTGTCACAATCCCACACCGCTGTGCAAAGTGCCGCCGCCGCCCTGCGCGCAATGGATCCCTGCCTGATCGTCACAGTCGCACGCGGCTCGTCGGATCACGCCGCCACCTACCTCAAGTATACGATAGAATTACTTGCAGGTATCCCGGTCGCTTCGGTTGGCCCTTCGATTGCATCAATCTATGGCCGCCCCCTGCGCCTGAACAGCGCCGCCTGCATCGGAATTTCCCAATCCGGCCGCAGCCCTGACATTGTCGAAATGATGCGCGCCGCAGGCACGGGTGGCGCGTTGACCATCGCCATCACCAACTTTGCCGATGCGCCAATGGCCCTCGCCTCCACCCATTGCCTGCCGCTGAATGCGGGCGTCGAACAATCCGTCGCCGCCACCAAAACCTTCGTCACCTCTGCCCTCGCGGGCCTGTCCCTGCTGGCCGAATGGCGCGAGGATACCGCCTTGCGCGCCGCTGTTGCCGTCCTTCCAGACGCCTTCGAACAGGCGCTGACCCTTGATTGGGAACCGCTATCCGCTCGCCTGTCGCGCGCCAATTCGCTCTATGTCATCGGTCGCGGCCCCGCCTTCGCTATCGCCAGTGAAGCCGCGTTAAAGTTCAAGGAAACTTGCGGCCTTCACGCCGAATCCTATTCTGCCGCCGAGGTCTTGCACGGCCCTGCAGCCATCGTCCAAGCCAAGTTCCCGATCCTCGCCCTTGGTGTCGATGATGCGGCCCTGCCGCAACTGATCCTCACCGCCGAACGCCTTGCTTCTCAGGGAGCTGACGTATTCCTTACCGGCGGCACTGCAAAAGGTGCCACCACTCTGCCGTCGGTCACAGGCCTACACCCGCTCGTTGCACCATTGGTTTTGATCGTTGGCTTCTACGGATTTATCGAATCCCTCGCGCGTCGTCGCGGCTTTGACCCTGACGTACCCCCCCATCTGCGCAAGATTACCGAAACGCTATGACAGTCCAAATCCTCATCGGCGCCCAGGTCTTTGACGGCACCCGCTTACTGACCCGCCAGGCCGTCGTTGTCGAGGCTGGCAAAATCACCGCTGTCACCCCTGAGGCGTTCGCCCCAAACGGCCAACGCATTGCGCTGAACGGCGGCATCCTCGCCCCTGCTTTCCTTGATCTACAGGTCAATGGCGGTGCGGGCCTGATGATTAACGCCTCCACCGACGCCGCAGCCCTGCACACTATCTGCGCCACCCATCTTCACTTGGGCTGTGCAGGCGTCCTGCCTACCCTGATCACAGACACTCCCGCCGCCACCGCTCAGGTCATCGCTGCAGGCATCGCCGCCGCCCGCGTGAAAACGCCCGGTTTTCTTGGACTGCACCTTGAGGGCCCGCACCTCGATCCCCGTCGCAAAGGTGCACACGACCGCGCCCTCATCCGCCCGATGACCACCGAAGACCTCAGTCGCCTCTGCGATGCCGCCGCCGCTTTGCCCGCCCTGATGGTCACTGTCGCACCCGAATCCACCACCGCCGAGCAAATCGCCACCCTCGCCGCCGCAGGGGCCGTGGTCAGCCTTGGCCACACCGATTGTAGTTATGACACCGCCCGCGCCGCTTTGGCCGCCGGTGCGCGCTGCGTCACCCACCTGTTCAACGCCCAAAGCCAGCTTGGCAACCGCGAACCCGGCCTCGTCGGTGCAACCCTTGATGGCACCGTTTATGCGGGCCTGATCGCCGACGGTATCCACGTCCACCCGACGGCGATCCGCATCGCTCTTTCTGTCAGGCCCAAAGGTATCTTTCTTGTATCCGACTGCATGGCCTTCGCAGGATCGAATCTGACCGAAATCACTCTAAACAACCGCCGTATTCTACGCCTGAATGGCCGCCTCACCCTGGAGGACGGAACCCTTGCTGGCGCAGACCTCAGCCTTCCCCAAGCACTGAAGACAATGATAGGTACTGTCGGCATCTCGTCAGAGCGGGCCCTCGCCATGGCCACCGCCACCCCCGCCCGCGCCATTGGCCTCAGCGAAACCTACGGCTACCTGCAATCGGGGCGTGCCGCTCACATGGTCCATCTTGATGCCAACTGGAACTTAACAACTATCTGGCACAACGGAAAACGCTTATGAACGCGACTTTACACCGCC
>JBAVTI010000238.1:0-3961 GCA_049696055.1 Paracoccaceae bacterium
GTGCAGCTGGACTGATGCTGCTTGGTGCGTGGCTCACCCGCGAAGGCATTTTTGCCCACGAAGCGTATGATGCCCGCAATGTCGCCCGCCGCCCCGCCTTTCCGCGTAAAATTGCCGGAGGGATTTGATTGGCGCCGGCCTGATAGTGGGAGGCCTGATCGCCCATCAGGGCATGCTTTATCCCATTCTTTTCGGCCTGATCGGCGCTGGGTTGCACCTGATTTCGTTTGGCCCAGACCCGTTGCGCGACAAGGGCATGGAAGGCATCGACGCTTTTCAGACCGACCTTGTCGCCCGCGCCGTCGACGAAGCCGAGAAATACTTGTCGGGCATGAAAGACGCCATCTTGCGCGCCAATGACCGCAGTTTGGAAACCCGTGTCGAGAATTTTGCCACCACCGCCCGAATCCTGTTCCGATCCGTTGAAAACGATCCCGGCGATCTGACGGCCGCGCGCAAGTTTCTCTCGGTCTATTTGATGGGGGCACGTGATGCGACCGTCAAATTCGCTGACATTTATGCCCAGAACCGCAGCACGACCGCCCGCGCCGATTACGAGGCCCTGCTGACCGATCTGGAAACCAACTTTGCCAGCCGAACCACGCAACTGCTTTCCAACAACCACGCCAATCTGGACGCGGAAATTCAAGTGCTGCGCGAACGTCTGCAATACGAAAACCCACAAAACCCCACCGTATAACGCGCGCAACCAGCGCCCGAGTGAGAGTGATCCCCATGACCGAAGCAACCCGCCAGGACGCCGTCAAACTGCTGGCCGAAGTCGAAAAAGTGACCGCGATGGTGCTGCCCGAACCAGGCCGCGAGATTGTGCCGCTGGAAGCCGCGCCCGCGCCCTTGGCCGAAGGCATCCGCAAACGCATGGCGGAACTTGATATGACCAATACCCAGTCGATCATTTCGTTCGGCTCGTCGGCGCAGGCTGAATTGCAGGTCATCAGTCAGGCCATGTTGCAAGACGTCAAGAACAAAGACGTTGGCCCTGCGGGCGATAGCCTGCGCAATATGGTCACCACCATTCGCGGCTTTTCGGTCAGCGAACTTGACGTGCGCCGCAGCCGCAGCTGGTGGGAAAAGCTGATTGGCCGTGCCGCCCCTTTCGCCAAATTCGTCGCGCGCTTTGAAGATGTGCAAACCCAGATCGACAAGGTTACCGCCGAACTGGATACCCATCAGCACAAACTGCTGATCGACATCAAGGCGCTGGACAATCTGTATGGCAAGACCCTTGATTTCTATAACGAACTTGCCCTTTACATCGCGGCGGGCGAAGCGAAACTGAAAGACCTTGATGCCACGGATATCCCGGCCAAAGAAGCGATCGTCGCCAAGGCCCCGGAATCCGAACAGGTCATGAAAGCTCAGGAACTGCGCGATTTGCGTTCGGCCCGCGACGATCTGGAACGCCGCGTGCATGACCTTAAGCTGACCCGACAGGTCACCATGCAATCCTTGCCCTCAATCCGTCTGGTGCAGGAAAACGACAAGTCGCTCGTGACCAAAATCAACTCGACCCTGGTCAACACCGTGCCGCTCTGGGAAACTCAACTGGCTCAGGCCGTCACCATCCAACGCTCGCGCGAAGCCGCCGAATCCATTCGTGCGGCGAATGATCTGACCAACGAATTGCTGACCTCGAACGCCGAAAACCTGCAACAGACCAACCGCATCGTGCGCACCGAAATGGAACGCGGCGTGTTCGACATCGAGGCGGTTAAAAAGGCCAACGCGACGCTGGTTGCCACAATCAACGAAAGCCTTGCGATTGCCGATGAAGGCAAGGCCAAGCGTGCCGCAGCCGAAGTGGAATTGAAAAAGATGGAAGTGGAACTGCGCGATACCCTCGCCTCGGCAAAGGCCCGCACCACAGGCCTTGGCACAACCATTGGCACCTCGGCCTGATCCAGCATGACAATCTGCCAGCGCCGCATTTTCGCTCTGCTCAAAGGGCACCTCGCCGCGCTGGCAATGGTGGCGCTTGCCGCCTGTGACCCTGCTCTTCCCCCGCTTGTCCAGCCGGTACCCACCCCGCCTGCCCGCCCGGCCCTAACCAGCCTACCACCTGCCGCTTCGGCAGAAAGTGAGGCGATGCGCGCCTATCTGGCCTCGGTTCAGGCTGATCTTTTGACCCAAGGCCTGTTGCGCACCGATGGCGGCGGCGTCGATGCGCCCTATACCGACCGGATGCTGGCGGATAATTTTATCCGGGTGGCGCTGTTTGATGAATACCAGCGCACCCCCGCTGGTCTGGTACAGCGCGAAACCCAAAGCCGCCTGCGCCGCTGGAATGTCCCGGTTCGTGTAGGCCTGCATTTTGGCAACTCGGTCCCCGCTGAACGCCGCGCCACCGATCGCGCCCGCGTGGCGTCATATCTTGCGCGGCTACAACAGATCACCGGCCACCCGATTGCTCTTGCCGACAGTGGGGCCAACTTCCTTTTGTATTTCGTCAACGAAGATGAGCGGCGGGCGCTTGGCCCGGTTATCGCCGCCGCCCTGCCCGACCTCAGCGGGGCCGAGATCGACGGCCTGACAAATTTGCCGCGTTCAACCTATTGCATCGTCTACGCTCTGTCGGACGGCGCAAGTTCGGTCAATTCGCGTGCTTTTGCCATCATCCGGGCCGAACACCCTGATCTTTTGCGCCTTTCGTGTATCCACGAAGAAATTGCGCAAGGCCTTGGTCTTGCTAACGACAGCCCTTCGGCTCGCCCCTCCATCTTCAACGACGATGAAGAATACGCCCTTCTGACGACCCAAGACGAAGCAATGCTGAGTATGCTATATAATCCCGCGCTGCGCCCCGGCATGACGGTCACCGAGGCCCGCCCGATCGTCCAATCTATTGCCGCCATTCTGCTGGGCGGTGAAAGCTGAATTGCCAAACCCGCCCACAAAAAACGCTGCACACTTCGGGCAAGAAGATTATGCTATTTCCCAATCGGGGCAAGATTCCCCGGCATTTCACCGTGCCACCCGGCACTTGCGACTGTAAAGAGAGACACGATCATGGTTCTTGGTTTTCTCAAAGGCGAATTCATCGACGTCATCGATTGGACCGATGACACCCGCGATACGATGGTCTGGCGGTTTGAACGCCAAGGCAACGCCATCAAATACGGCGCGAAACTGACCGTGCGCGAAGGTCAGGCTGCGGTGTTTATCCATGAAGGCCAATTGGCCGATGTGTTCGGCCCCGGCCTTTACATCCTTGAGACCAACAACCTGCCAATCATGACCACCCTGCAACACTGGGATCACGGCTTTCAAAGCCCGTTCAAATCCGAGATCTATTTCATCAACACCACCCGGTTTAACGACCTCAAATGGGGCACCAAAAACCCCATCATGTGCCGCGATCCTGAGTTCGGCCCTGTCCGTCTGCGCGCCTTTGGAACCTATTCTATGCGCGTCTCTGATCCGGCCGTGTTCATGCAGGAAATCGTTGGTACCGATGGCGAATTCACCGCCGATGAAATCAGCTTTCAAATCCGCAATGTAATCTTGCAGGAAATGAGCCGGGTTCTTGCAACCTCTGGTATTCCCGTTCTCGACATGGCCGCCAATACCCAAGACCTTGGCAAACTGGTAACCACCGCCATCGCGCCCAAAATCGCGGAATACGGGCTGGTGCTGCCGGAATTCTACATCGAAAATATCTCGCTGCCTGAAGAGGTCGAAAAGGTGCTGGATAAACGCACCTCTGTCGGCATGGCCGGCGATCTGAACAAATACATGCAATTTAATGCTGCCGAGGCGATGGCAAACCCCGCTTCCGGTGCGGGTGGGGCAATGACTGCGGGCATGGGTGCGGCCATGGGCATGAACATGGCCAACCAAATGCAGCCCGGCCCTTGGGGTGCTGCCCCCAGCCACACGGCACCGCCGCCACCGCCACCTGCGCCCACTTCCCGCGCTTGGCATGTTGCGGAAAACGGTGCAA
>JBAVTI010000239.1:0-1959 GCA_049696055.1 Paracoccaceae bacterium
GGAATATGAACAAACGGTGCGCAGCCAAAGGTCGGAACTGCGCATCCCTTCTGTCGTGGTGCTGAAAGATTACGTCAAACCGCAAAAGCGCGTGGCCTTCACGCGCTTTAATCTTTTTCTGCGCGACACCTTTTGTTGCCAATATTGCGGGGCAAAAGGCGATCTGACCTTTGACCATGTGTTGCCCCGGTCGCGCGGTGGGATCACGTCTTGGGAAAATGTGGTGGCGGCCTGTTCGCCCTGCAACCTGCGCAAAGGCTCGAAAACCTTGCGGCAATCGGGGATGCGGTTGGCGCGGATGCCCCACGCGCCAACGGCCGAGGAAATGCAGGCGCATGGCCGTCGCTTTCCGCCCAATCACCTGCATGGCAGTTGGATGGACTACCTCTATTGGGATGCCGAACTCGAGGCTTAACCCGGCAGGTCGTCATAAAACTTTTACAAATTCGTCACATTTCGCGTGACAAACAGCCCGTGTTTCGGCTTCATCCGGCCCTTGCCACCGTTGGCACAAAAGGGAAAATCGCGGATGATAATTGCGCTGGATGCTGCTGCCGTGAACATGTTCGTGGCGCTGACCTGCGGGGCAGTTATCGGTTCAGAACGCCAAATGCGCCAACGGATGGCGGGCTTGCGAACCAATGCATTGGTGGCCTTGGGGGCCGCAAGTTTCGTCATCTTTTCGCAGTTGTTTCCCAATGAGGTTTCGCCAACCCGAGTCGCGGCCCAAGTGGTGTCGGGCATTGGTTTTCTGGGGGCGGGCATCATCTTCCGCGACGGGTTTAACGTGCATGGCTTGAATACCGCCGCCACATTGTGGTGTTCGGCGGCAGTTGGCATGATCGCGGGGGCGGGTGCCGTGCCGTTTGCAGCCTTGCTGACCGCCATGGTGGTTTTCATCAATCTTGGCCTGCGCCCCTTAGTCAAGTGGTTGAAGAAAAAGACAAATGCTGGCCTTCCTTTGACGCGGAACTATTGCGTTACTGTCACCTGCCAGCCGTCACAAGAGGCGGAAGTGCGGGGTTTGGTCTTGCGCACCCTTAGCCTTGGGGGGCTGCATCTGTCAGAAATCAACCTGCGTCCGGCAGATTTTCCCGACCATATCGACCTTGTCGTGACCTTGATTGGCGATGGGGTGTTGGATCAGGTATTAGAGCAGTCTGCTGCCCGGCTGGCGATGGAACCCGGTCTGCGGCGGGTGCGTTGGCAAGTCTTGGACGAAGGCTGATCGCCTGACGCCAACTTTCGAGAAACACCCGCCTTCAACTTTGCCCTCGGCGGCGCAGGGTGCTAGACTTTCCGCCAAGCTGCGGTTACAAAGCGCATCGTTAGCGCTAACATATCTGATGGCGGATATAGGCCGCGAGGAGAAATCATGGTTTCGCGTGTTATTCCGGTTGATCCCTTTGATCTGGTCATCTTTGGGGGCACGGGCGATCTTGCCCGTCGCAAAATCCTGCCGGGCTTGTTTCGCCGGTTCTTTGGCGGGCAAATGCCTGCCGAAAGCCGGATTATTGGTGCCGCGCGCGCGGTGATGACCGACATCGAGTTTCGCACCATGGTGCGAGAGGCGATCGCCGAATTTGTTGCCGAAGACAAACGCGATGCAGCGTTGATTGATCAGTTTCTCGACCGCATCCACTATGTCACCATTGATGCCGCAGGCGAGGCGGGATGGCCTGCCCTCCGGGCGCTGATGCGGCCAGATGTGGTGCGGGCGTTCTACTTTTCGGTGGCGCCTGCCTTGTTTGGCGATCTGGCTGAACGGTTGCACCTGCATGATATCGCCGACGCGCAATCGCGCATCGTGGTGGAAAAGCCGTTTGGCCGTGATCTGGCCTCGGCCAAGGCGCTGAACGGTGTGCTGGCCAAGCACTTTACCGAAGCACAGATCTACCGGATCGACCATTATCTGGGCAAGGAAACCGTGCAAAACCTGATGGCGGTGCGGTTTGCCAA
>JBAVTI010000240.1:0-3049 GCA_049696055.1 Paracoccaceae bacterium
GTCGACACCCCGGACGAACTGACCGTCGTCGTCACCTTCGATGCGCCAAAACCCTATCCCTATACCACCTTTGTCGGCTCGCAATCGCCGATCATCCAAAAAGCCCAGTTCGAAAAGTGTGTCGGCGCTGCGGCCCCAACCTGTACCGAAGCCAACTTTGGCCCGATCGGCACCGGCCCGTTCATGGTCACCGAATTCAAGACCAATGACACGGTGCAACTGGTCGCCAACCCGAACTACCGCGATCCGGCGAAACCGGCCTTTGCCTCTGTCAACCTCAAGGGTGGCGGTGATGCCGAAGCGGCGGCCCGTGCCGTGCTGGAAACCGGCGAGTTCGACTATGGCTGGAACCTGCAACTTGCCCCCGATGTTCTGGCAGGCATGGTTGCTGCCGGCAAAGGCAAGGTGATCAACGCGTTCGGCTCGCTGGTCGAGCGGATCGAGATCAACATGACCGACCCGTCGGCAGATCTGCCCGAGGGCGAGCGTTCTACCGCCAAGCATCCGCACCCGATCTTCTCGGATATCCGGGTGCGTCAGGCTTTGTCGATGGCCATCGACCGCACCACGCTGGTCGAAGTGGGCTATGGCCCTGCAGGTCGCCCGACCTGCAATCTGGTTCCCGCCCCGGCGGCCTATGCGTCCGACAACACCGCTTGCATTGCGCAAGACATGGCTGGTGCCAAAGCCCTGCTGGACGAAGCAGGCTGGGTTCCCGGTGCTGATGGCGTGCGCGAAAAAGACGGCAAACGCCTGTCGATCCTCTATCAAACCTCGACCAACGCCGTGCGCCAAGACATTCAGGCGCTGGTAAAAAGCTGGTGGAATGAACTGGGTGTCGAAGTCGAGCTGAAAAACATCGACGCTTCGGTGTATTTTGGCGGTGATGCCGGCTCGCCCGATACCTTCCAGAAATTCTACGCCGACGTGGAAATGTATGCCAACGAATTTGATGGCACCGACCCACAGACCTACCTTGCCAACTACACCTGCGAAAAGGCTCCCAAGCCTGAAAATCAGTGGCAGGGCGAGAATATGAACCGCTACTGCGACCCGGCCTATGATGCGCTGGTGGCCGAGCTTTCGGCAACCGGCGAGCTGGGCAAGCGCGGCGAGATTGCCAGAAAGATGAACGAAATGCTGACCAAAGACAGCATGACGATTCTTCCGCTGGTACACCGCGGTCGCAACTCCGGGCAATCGAACACCCTTGACGGCGTGGTGATGAACCCATGGGATTCAGAGCTTAGCACCGTGCAAGACTGGTTCCGCGTCAAGTAAACCCACCCGGCAGCCCCGGCCCCGCGCTGGGGCTGCCGCTCTTTTTCCCAGACATCTGAACAAAGGCGTCACGCATGCTGACATTCACGCTCAGGCGGTTGCTGCTGGCAATTCCTACGCTTTTGTTCATCAGTCTGATCATCTTCCTGCTGGTCGATTTCGCCCCCGGCAGCCCGATGTCACAAGTGCCGCTGACCGTGCCCCCCGAGGTCAAGAAAAAGATGATGGAGGCATTGGGGGCCGATAAACCCCTGATGTTCCGCTATGTCTTGTGGCTAAAGCAGTTCTTTCTGGTCGAGCCGTCGCACATCATCAACGGCATTTTCGGCACCGAGCTTTTTGCAGATGCCCAACGCGTGGTGTCGTGGCAAACCCGCAGCCCGGTGATGGACATCATCGCCCAACGCCTGCCGCAAACCCTGACGGTGATCGGCTGCGCCTATATCGTGGGCGCCAGCATCGCCCTGCCGATCGGCATCTATTCCGCCTATCGCCAGTATAGCTGGTTCGATCAGCTTGGCACCTTTATCGCCATGATCGGTTTTTCGGTGCCGACGTTCTTTTCGGGCGTGCTGCTGATCGTGGTGTTCTCGTCCTGGCTGGGGTGGTTGCCCTCGGTCTACGACACCACGCTGACCATCACCGATTGGTCCAGCTTCTGGCAACAGGTGCGCCAGATGATCATGCCGGTCATGGTGCTTGGCCTGTTCAACGCGGCGCAAATCAGCCGCTACATGCGGTCGTCGATGCTGGAAAATCTGGGGCAGGATTATGTGCGCACCGCGCGCGCCAAGGGCATGTCTGAACGGGTGGTGCTGCTAAAGCACGTGCTGCGCAATTCGCTGATCCCGGTGGTCACGGTGATTGCGCTGGAAATTCCGGGCATCTTTGGCGGCGCGATCATTACCGAACAAGTGTTCAAGATCAATGGCATCGGCGGCCTTTTGATCGGGGCAATCTATGCCAACGACCTGCCGATGGTGCAAACCGTGGCCTTTATCATCGCCGTGCTGATCGTGCTGTTCAACCTGTTTGCCGATATCATCTACGGCTTGCTAGATCCGAGGATCCGCTATGACTAATGCCGCCGCCCCGGTTCGACAGCCCGCGCCCGATCAATCCATGCGCCCGCCCCGCAATCAGTGGTGGGATGTCTGGGATCAGTTCAAGAACCACAAGGGGGCCATGGTGGGTGCCTCGGTGCTGTTGGCTTTGGTGATTTTTGTGGTGCTTGGCCCGTTCATCTGGCGCATTGATCCGGCGTTCATTGAACCGGATGCGGTGAAAATGCTCAAGACCCGCAACCTGGCGCCAAGCCTTGCGCATCCGCTTGGAACCGATCAGTTGGGCCGCGATTTTCTGGCGCGGATGATGGCGGGGGGCAAGGTGTCGCTGGCCGTGGGTTTGACGGCGATGCTGATCTCGATGATCGTTGGCACCACGGTCGGCTTGCTGGCGGGGTATTTCAAACGGCTGGACAATATCCTGATGCGGCTGGTCGATCTGTTCCTGTCGCTGCCGCTGTTGCCGCTTTTGTTGGTCATGGTGATGCTGTTTGGCGAGACGCTGCGCGGGATCATGGGGCCAGAACTGGGCACCTTTGTGCTGATCGTTCTGGCGATTGGCCTGACAAGCTGGATGCAATGCGCCCGCGTGGTGCGGGGCGAGGTGCTGGCCCTGAAAGAGCGGGAATTTGTGCTGGCAGCGCGGTCCATCGGCACGCCGTCGCGCCGGATCATTCTGCGCCACATCCTGCCCAATGTGATGT
>JBAVTI010000241.1:0-5248 GCA_049696055.1 Paracoccaceae bacterium
GTGGTGGGGTTTGAGGATCGCCCGGTGACGGAAGTATTCACGCGGGCGGCGCCTGCGGTGTTGCACTGGCCTTGGCGGGCGGCGATGTTCAAAACCCTGTTTCGCAACGATGGGGCATACGGCAAGCTGGGGGTGCATCGCCCGCGCAGCCCGGTAAAGCCGCAGGTTGCGGTGCCGCGCTGGTTTGACGGGTCGGGGCGGGAATTGCCGGTGGCGTTTCATACCGGGCGGATCTTTTCCGATTTTGGTCAGGATAACTATGGCTTGGTGCAGTTGAACCATTATGCCTTGGGGGCGATGGAGAGCTATTTGGTAAAGTGCGACCGGGGGCGGGCAAACCGGGAAGCATCGAGCTTTGACATGGGGTATTGGGTCGAGCGGAATTTTTGTGATGTGGAGGATCGCACGGTTTTGGGGCTGACGGGAGCGGCGGCTTTGCGGGCGGAATTGGCAAGCGATGCGGTTTTGCGGCCCTTGCATGCCGCGGCGGTGGCATGGAGGCATCAGCGATTTGCCGAATTGATGGCGGATGAGCCGTGGCGCGGGCTGTTTGGGCGGTTGTTGATGACGCCGCCTTCGCGGGCGATCTCGAAGGCCGAGGCGCGGCTGATCTGGCGGCATGGACGCGGGATCGGGGTGGCAAAACCTGACTGACCAGAGGAATTAGAAACAATGCCGAAAGACTGTTCTCATATTGAGAGCGATTGCCGCACCGCTGCCCCCTTGTCCGCACGCTTTGAACACGCGACATTGGCACAAGGGCCGCAACACGTGATCCCGGGCCTTAAAGAGTGAAAGCCTAATACATGAGCATCGACACCGATCAAGCCCGCAACCCCGATGCCGGGATGCCGCAAGATGCCTCGGCTGCAACCGACCGCGACAGTTGGCTGGCGTTGATTGATGTGATCGGCGAAGAGGCAGGGTATTTTCAAACCCTTGGCGCGCATCACTGGGCCTATTTTTCCGACCAATCACCCACGCTGCTGGTGACGTTCGAGACGGTGGATGCGATCCGCATGGGGTCGGCCTCGCAACTGCCTTTGGGGCATGGGATCGCGGCGGCAAAGGGTTGGTCACATCTGTGCATCATTGCCGACGGGCCGACGTGGTGGCGGGATCTTGCGGTGTATCGCTATTTCGACCGGCTGGTGGATGACGCGTTTTTTGAGGATTTCGACCGGGTGGTGTTTTACGGTGCGGGGGCGGGCGGCTATGCGGCCTGCGCCTATTCGGTAACGGCACCGGGGGCCACGGTTGTGGCGGTGCAGCCGCGTGCCACGCTGGACCCAAGCGTGGCCAGCTGGGACAAGCGGCACCTTAAGCATCGGCGGTTGAATTTCACCGATCGTTATGGCTATGCACCTGATATGATTGAGGGAACCGGCGATGTGTTTGTGATCTTTGATCCGACGCAGACGGCCGATGCGATGCACGCGGCACTGTTCACCAAGCCCTTTGTCACCATGCTGCACACGCCGCATTTGGGTGAGCGGGTCGATGCGGCTTTGCAGGCCATGGGGGTATTGCCTGCAGTGATCGAGGCGGCCTGCGAGGGCACCTTGACCCCTGCCCGCTTTGCCACCGAATGGCGCAAGCGGCGGGGTTTTGGCCCTTATCTGAAAACCATGCTGGCCAAGTCTGAGGCGACAGGCCACCCGATGCGCGCCGCTTGGGTGTGCCGGTCGGTGACCAAGCGGTTGAACGCGCCCCGGTTCCGCAAGCGGCTTGCGGAACTTGAGGCGGAACGGGCGACATAAGCGTCAGTATTGTTCGGACAAAAGCCATAGATCCTGAGCGCGGGCTGCGGTGATACGGGCCAAACAGCCGCTGATCACCATCGGCTGCATCGACCCGCCTTGATAGAGGAACCCCTCGGCGGTGCAGGCTTGGTCACGGAAGGTGATCCATGCGCGTTGGGCGGCCAACAGCGCCTCTATGGCGCCTTGTTCGGCCTTTGGCAGATCGGCGTCGATGTCTTTGAGGATGGACTTGGCGGCGGCATAGGCGGCGTTCAAATTATCATCCTGCACCTGTAGATCTTCGGCGGCACAGCTGTTCATATCGTATTGGGTGACGGCATCGGCGCAGTCTGCGTCCTGTGCCGTGGCGGGAAGGGCGAGGCACAGCAGGATTGCGGCGGGGCGAAAAAGCATCGGTTGGCTCCGGGTCAGGACGATGGGTTGGCGGCAGTTTGCACAAAGCCGTGGCAGGGCGCCAGTGGCCTCTGGAAACCGGGTGGGCAATGGGGTAGCCAAGGGCATGAGCAAAAGCCTGATCCTGAGACGCCCCGACGATTGGCACCTGCATTTGCGCGATGGCGCGATGTTGCAAGGTGTGCTGCCCGAAACCACGCGGCATTTCGCGCGGGCGATCATCATGCCCAATCTGGTGCCACCCGTGGTGACGGGGGCGCAGGCCTTGGCCTACCGCGACCGGATTTTGGCGGCAATGCCGGAAGGGGCTGCGTTCGAGCCGTTGATGACGCTGTATCTGACCGAGGACACCGATCCGGCAGATGTGGCGGCGGCACATGGTTCTGGGTTGGTAAAGGCGGTGAAGCTGTATCCTGCGGGGGCCACCACCAATTCGCACGGCGGGGTGCGGGATTTTGGCCGGGTGCGGGCGGTGTTGGAACGGATGGCCGAGATCGGCTTGCCACTGTGCGTGCATGGCGAAGTGACCACGCCGGAGGTGGATATTTTCGACCGCGAGGCGGTGTTTATCGACACGGTTCTGGAGCCGTTGCGCCGGGCGACGCCGGGGTTGCGGGTGGTGTTGGAGCATGTGACCACCGCCGAAGGTGTGGCCTATGTGCGCGGCGGCGGGCCGGATATTGGCGCCACGATCACGACCCATCATCTGATCATCAACCGCAACCATATTCTGGTGGGCGGCATCAAGCCGCACTATTATTGCCTGCCAGTGGCGAAACGCGAAAGCCACCGACTTGCGCTGCGGGCGGCGGCGGTTTCAGGGGATGCTTGTTTCTTTCTTGGCACCGATTCCGCGCCGCATGTTGATGCGTTGAAAGAACATGCCTGCGGTTGTGCGGGCTGTTTCACCGCCACCAATACCATGGCGATACTGGCGCAAGTGTTTGAAGATGAAGGCGCTTTGGACCAACTTGAGGCGTTTTCCAGCCTGAATGGCCCGGCGTTTTACCGACTGCCTGCCAACGAGGCGCGCATCACGCTGGTCAAGCACGAGGCCGCCCATGCCTACCCCGAAAAGATCCTGACCGAGGTTGGTCCGGTGACGGTTTTCAACCCCGGCTTTCCGCTGTATTGGCATGTCGACGCCTGACCCGACCGCTTGTCAGCCCTGACGAGGCCCCCCTGCTGTTTGCGTATCCCCCGGTGGATGCGCCCCTGAATAGGACCATCGCGATGATTCCCTCGACCTACCCCAGCCCAGAGGAAATGGCCCGGCTGACCGCGCGGATGTTGTTGGAAATCAAGGCGGTGCATTTCAATGCCGAGACGCCGTTTACCCTTGCGTCAGGGTTGCCGTCGCCGACCTATATTGATTGTCGCAAGCTGATTTCGTACCCGCGGATACGGTCAACCTTGATGGATTTTCTGACGGTAACGGTAATGCGCAATGCCGGGTTTGAGGCGTTTGACAATATTGCGGGCGGCGAAACGGCGGGAATTCCGTTTGCGGCGATGGTGGCGGAACGGATGGCGCTGCCGATGACCTATGTGCGCAAGAAACCCAAAGGCTATGGGCGCAACGCCCGGATCGAAGGCGTGATGACGCCCGGCCAGCGGGTGTTGCTGGTGGAAGATTTGACCACCGACGGCGGATCAAAGCTGTCTTTTGTCGATGCCATCCGGGAAACCGGAGCGACCTGCGCGCACACGGCAGTGATTTTCTATTACGGGATCTTCCCCGAAACCACGCAGCGGTTGGCCGATCATGGCGTGGCGTTGCACCATCTTTGCACCTGGTGGGATGTGCTGGCCGAAGCGCGGGCGCAAGCTGCGTTCGACGAGGCAACCTTAAGCGAAGTGGAAAGCTTTTTGGTGGCACCGCGCGTCTGGCAAGAAGCCCGCAAAGGGTGATTTTGGCAGCGCGATTCGCAACCAACGGGCGATTTTGCCCCCCAATCGCGGTCGCCCTACCCCCCATATCTTGACAGGAATGGGCGTTTGGCCCCAGCATAGGCGATATCAACATCCCGCGCGCCGGTGTTTCCCCCACGGATATACACAGGTTTATACAAGTTGCCCCAGCGCGCGCCATGCGCCATACCCGGACGCTGTAGTGGCTGTCAGAGAGTGACGAATGACCGAGATTGCAACCCTGAGACCTACTCTGCCGCAGATCTCGGCCCCGGTCGAATCCGACGCCCTGCCCCATAACATCGAGGCCGAACAGCAATTGCTGGGTGCCATTCTGACCAACAACGATGTCTATGATCGCATCGCGGCAACGATCCGCGCCGAACATTTTTTTGACCCGGTCCACACCCGCATTTTCGAGATTGCCGCCGCGCGCATTCAGAAAAACGCCCTCGCCTCGCCGGTAACGCTAAAGGCGTTTCTCGAGGATGACGCAGGTTTGCGCGAACTGGGCGGGCCGTCCTATCTGGTGCGTCTGGCGGGGGCGGCGATTTCCGCCTTTGCCGCGCGCGACTATGCGCAGATGATTTATGACCTTGCGGTGCGGCGCGAACTGATCGCCTTGGGGCGGGATATTTCGGCCAAAGCCGCCAAGGTCGACGTCGCGTCCGAGCCGAAGGAACAAATCGTCGAGGCCGAACAGCGGCTTTACCAATTGGGCGAACAGGGTCACGCCGAGCGTGGATTTCAAAGCTTTCTCAAGGCGGTAACCGACGCTGTTAATGTGGCGAATGCCGCTTATCAGCGCGACGGCGGTCTTGCGGGGATCTCGACCGGGCTGATTGACCTCGACAAGAAACTGGGGGGGTTGCACCCTTCGGATCTCTTGATCCTTGCGGGCCGTCCGTCTATGGGCAAGACCTCGCTTGCCACCAACATCGCCTTCAACATCGCCAAGGTGTACAAACGCGGCCGCCTGCCCGATGGCGCAGATGGTGCCGTTGAAGGGGGCGTGGTCGGCTTTTTCTCGCTGGAAATGAGCGCGGAACAGCTGGCGGCGCGGATCTTGTCAGAGGCCTCCGAAGTGCCCAGCGAACAGATCCGCCGCGGCGACATGACCGAACAGGAATTCCGCCGCTTTGTTGAGGCCGCAAAATCACTTGAGGCCTGCCCGCTATATA
>JBAVTI010000242.1:0-10304 GCA_049696055.1 Paracoccaceae bacterium
GCCACACTGCGTTTCGGCCCCCCTGACCCCCGCGCCATTTATCTTGTTCAAATACTCTCCGGGGGTCCGGGGATGGAAATCCCCCGGCTGCCTGCCCAAAACCCACCGCCCCCCCAAACCATCCCAAAAGCTTGCACCGCAAAATCCCCCGGCCTAGGCTCACGTCAATACCCCGCCAAAGGCCCGCCATGCTCAAACCCCTCGCCCTGATCCTTGCCGCCGCCCCGGCCCTCGCCCAGACCGACCCCTCGAATATGGGCGAAACCTATTGGCAATCCATCACGTGCGGCGCGATCACCGCCAATCTGATGATCAACCACCGCAGCGTCAGCCAACCGACCCTGTTCATGAACGACACCCCGATCCCGCTGCCCGATGGCCCCAATTACGCAGGCCCGGTCTGCGTCACCTTTCGCGGCAAGCCCTATGTCGGCTTCACCGAATACATGGGCAACGCCTATGAGATCTATCGCCTGATCGACCTCGACACCTTTGCCGTGCAGGAAATCACCTACCAACAGGCCGAAAAAATCTGGCCTTGGTAGCAACCCCCAACAGGACATCCGATGGACCTTGAAACCCTAGACGCGCAAAACCAAAGCCTGATCTTCGATCATTTCAACGAAGACATCGCGATTGATCTTGGCCTTCACCTTCTGGCCCTCGCCCGCAGCCGCGCCCTGCCCGTGCTGATCGACATCCGCACCCCGGACCGCACCCTGTTCCGCGCCAGCCTGCCCGGTGCCACCCCGGTCAACGAAAACTGGGCCCGGCGCAAAAGCAATACCGCCTTTTTGTTTCAGGTGGCCTCGCTGCTGGTGGGCACCCGCAACCGCGCCAAGGGCGAAACCCTCGCCAAGCACGGCTGCAACCCTGCCGATTACGCCGAAGAAGGCGGCGCTGTGCCGATCCGGCTGCGCGGCACCGGGGTGGTGGCGGTCGTCACCGTCTCGGGCCTGCCGCAACGCGAGGACCACGCGCTGGTGATCGAGGCGCTGCAATCCCTGCTCTGACCCGCTGAACGATTGCAATTCCCGTCCCCCCGGACTATCTCGTTTCCAAGCAATGACCAAAGGGCCAGCCCGCATGAACTGGATCTCGAACTACGTCCGTCCGAAAATCAACTCGCTGTTTTCCCGCCGCGAGGTGCCGGAAAACCTTTGGACCAAATGTTCCGAATGCGGCACCATGCTGTTTCACCGCGAACTTGCCGACAATCTGAACGTCTGCACCAACTGTGATCACCACATGGCCATCACCCCGCGTGAACGCTTTGGCACGCTGTTCGACGGCGGTATCTTCACCGAGGTCGAGGTGCCAAAACCCGTCACCGATCCGCTGCATTTCCGCGATCAAAAGAAATACCCCGATCGCCTGAAGGCCGCGCAAAAAGCCACGGGCGAGCGTGACGCGATGCTGGTGGCCGAAGGCGAGATCAACCGCACCCCGATCATTGCCGTCGGTCAGGATTTCTCGTTCATGGGCGGCTCCATGGGCATGTATGTCGGCAACGCCATCATCGCTGCCGCCCAACGCGCCATCGCCACCAAACGCCCGCTGGTGCTGTTTTCGGCCGCTGGTGGCGCGCGGATGCAAGAAGGCATTCTGGGCCTGATGCAGATGCCGCGCACCACGGTTGCCGTGCAAATGCTCAAAGAAGCGGGCCTGCCCTATATCGTCATCCTGACCCATCCGACCACAGGCGGCGTTACCGCCAGCTACGCCATGCTGGGCGATGTTCAGATTGCCGAGCCGAACGCGCTGATCGCCTTTGCCGGGGCGCGCGTGATCGAACAAACCATCCGCGAAAAACTTCCCGAAGGCTTTCAGCGCGCCGAATATCTGCTTGATCACGGCATGCTGGATCGGGTGACCCACCGCAAAGCCATGAAAGACGAACTGGTGACCATCCTTCGCCTGCTGATGGGCCAACCACCCGCCATCAAAGGCGATCTTCCTGCCCCAACCGAGGCCGCCACCTCTGGCCCCTCTGCCGTGGAACCTGCCAAGAAATGACCACGGGTTCTGACGCCGTGCTTGAACGGATGATGACCCTGCACCCCAAGGTCATCGACCTGACGCTGGACCGGGTTCACCGCCTGCTGGCGGCCCTTGGTCACCCCGAACGCAGGCTGCCGCCGGCGATCCATATTGCGGGCACCAACGGCAAAGGCTCGACTCAGGCTATGATTCGCGCGGGCCTTGAACAGGCGGGCAAAACCGTCCACGCCTATACCTCGCCGCACCTTGCCCGCTTTCACGAACGCATCCGCCTTGCCGGGGAATTGATCACCGAACCCGCGCTGACCGCCCTGCTGGATGAATGCGTGCAGGCCAACGGCCCGGACGAGATCACGTTTTTTGAGATTACAACCGTCGCCGCCTTCCTTGCGTTTTCGCGCACCCCGGCAGATTACACCCTGCTCGAGGTTGGCCTTGGCGGGCGTCTGGATGCCACCAATGTCGTCGACAAACCGCTGCTGACCATCCTCACCCCGATCTCGATCGACCATCAGCAATACCTTGGCGAAACCCTGCCCGAAATCGCGGGCGAAAAGGCCGGTATCCTCAAGCGCCTTACCCCGTGCATCGTCGGCCCCCAAACCGAGGCAGGCCTGAACGTGATCGAGGCCCGCGCCGCTCGCCTTGGCGCCCCCCTGCTGGCGTATGGCCAACACTGGCACGTCCTTGCCGAACGTGGCCGCCTGATTTTCCAGGATGAGCGCGGCCTGCTCGATTTGCCACTGCCCAACCTGCCCGGCCCGCACCAAATTCAGAATGCCGGGGCCGCCCTGATGGCCCTGCGCCACCTTGGCTTCGATAACGACGCCTGCGAAGCCGCCGTAACCCGCGCCCAGTGGCCCGCCCGCATGCAACGCCTGCGCATCGGCCCGCTTGCCGCTTCCGCCCCGCAGATCGAGCTTTGGCTTGATGGCGGCCACAACCCGGCGGGCGGCGAGGCTATTGCGGCCACGCTCGACGCCATGCCCTCGCGCCCCACCTACCTGATCTGCGGCATGCTCAACACCAAAGACATCGGCGGCTATCTGGCCCCGCTTGCCCCCCACACCACCCAGCTTTTCGCCATCTCGATCCCCGGCGAGAAAAACACCCTGCCCGCCGAAACAACACGGTCCGCCGCCCTGACCGTCGGAATGAAAGCCCAAACCGCCGATTCCGTCGCCGCCGCCCTAAGCGCCATCACGGCCCAAGACCCGACCGCCCGCGTGCTGATCTGCGGCTCGCTATATCTTGCAGGCTCGGTGCTGCGCGAAAACGGCTAATTATAGCGGATTGCGATCAATTGGGTTCAAGAACATCAGAATTCGCCCAGTTCCTGGGGCGAATTCTGATTCCGAATAAACGCAATCCGCTCTAATACCCCGGCAATACCAAATGGTTGCGCCGCAACACCGGCGAACCAATATCCGCCCGCCAAATCATTCCCCAAAGATCAGACCTCAGGCCAGATGGTCGCGGAACGCCTTCACCACGGTTTCATAAACCGCGCGTTTGAACGGCACGATCGAGGCCACCATGGCGTCCGCATCAATCCAGCGCCAGCGGTCAAACTCCGGATGATCCGTCTCGATATTGATCTGCGCATCGGTGCCAAGATAGCGATACAAAAACCACTTTTGCCGCTGGCCCTTGTATTTGCCGCCCCAAACCTTGCCCAGCAACTCTGGCGGCAAGTCATAGGTCACCCAATCGTCGGTCTTTGCCACAAAGGCCACCAGATCGGCGGTCACCCCGGTTTCTTCCCACAATTCGCGCAACGCAGCCTCGCGCGGCTTTTCGCCCGCATCAATGCCGCCCTGCGGCATCTGCCAGGCAGGCACCGGATTATCAATGCGCTGACCTGCGAAAATCAGCCCCTCGGCGTTCACCAACATCACCCCCACACAGGGGCGATAGGGCAGATCATTCAGATTTTTCATGGCACACCAGGGTAAAGGGGGCCGATCACCCGGCCCCCGCTTTCAGACTTAGGGTTTGGCCGCAATCGCCGACAGCCCCTTCAGGATATCCACGGCATAAGCCAGCTGATAATCCTCATCGCGCAGCTTGGCGGCTTCTTCCGCCTTGGCACGTTCTTCTTGCAGCAATCGCTTTTCATCCTCGGTCATCGAATCATTGCTGATGATGCCGCGCAATTCCGCTTCCGACCGACCTGCGGTTTCAACTTCCGGGGCCACTTCGCCCTCGGCCAGAACCGGTGGGATCGGTTGGTTCACGATGATGTCAGGTGCCACGCCCAGCGCCTGAATCGAGCGGCCCGATGGCGTGTAATACCGCGCCGTCGTCAGCCGCATCGCACCTTCGCCGCGCAACGGAATAATGGTCTGCACCGAGCCTTTGCCAAAGCTTTTGGTGCCAACCACAATCGCCCGACGGTGGTCTTGCAAGGCCCCCGCCACGATTTCCGATGCCGATGCCGAACCGCCATTGATCAGCACGACCATGGGCCTGCCGCCGATCATATCGCCCGCTTCGGCATTGTAACGCTCGCTGTCGCCCGGATCGCGGCCACGTGTCGATACGATCTCGCCCGCCTCAAGAAAGGCATCCGACACCTTGATCGCCTGCACCAGCAACCCGCCGGGGTTGTTGCGCAGATCCAGAACCAGACCGTTCACCTTGTCCATGCCGCCGATTTCGTCGACCGATTTCTTGATGCCCTCTTCCAGACCCGAAAAAGTCTGGTCGCTAAAGGTGGTCAACCGCACCACAATCGTGCTGCCCACTACGCGCGATTTCGCCGCCGTCAGCTTGATGGTGTCACGGATGATCGACACATCGAACGGCTCGGTGACGCCTTCGCGCACCACCGTGATGATGATCTCCGACCCGACTTCGCCGCGCATCATGTCAACGGCGGCATCCAGTGCCAGCCCCAGCACCGACTCGCCGTTCACGTGGGTGATGAAATCGCCCGCCTTTATGCCCGCTTTCGCCGCTGGCGTATCGTCGATTGGCGAGACGACTTTGATAAAGCCCTCTTCTTGCGTCACTTCGATGCCAAGGCCGCCAAACTCGCCCCGTGTCTGCTCTTGCATGGCGTCGAAATCATCGGGTGCCATATAGCTTGAATGCGGATCAAGCGAGGTCAGCATGCCACTGATGGCGGCCTCGATCAGCTTGGTCGTATCGACCTCTTCCACATACTGCCCGCGAATCCGCTCGAAAATGTCGCCAAACAGATCCAGCTGTTCATAGACACTTGCGCTTTTTTCCGCTTCCTGCGCGATCAACGGCCCTGCCACTTGTGTGGTCAAAAGCGCGCCTGCCACGGTACCGCCCAGCGCGGCCATCACGAATTTCCTCATAGCTCTGCTATTCTCCTATTGCGGCGAACCAGTCAGCCGGATCAACCGGCTCGGCCCCCTGCCTCAATTCCATATAAAGCGTTTCCGTGTCGCGGGCGCCACCGCCATCTTGCACCGAGACCAAAAACTCGGCCACTCCCGGCGTTTCTCCCCCCATCAATCCCAAAGGCGCGCCTGCGGCAATCACTTCGCCAACTTCTCCATATACGACATCTAAACCAGACAGGATCAGAAGATACCCACCGCCCGGCTCCAGGATGATCACATTTCCGTAGTTCAACAGCGGCCCGCGATAGCGGATGGTCGCAGGCCAGGGCGTTGTCACCAACGCGCGCGGCCGTGTTGCCAGCAAAATACCCGGTCGCCGCACGCCCGCCGCATCCGCCTCATTCGCCCGCCGCAACACTGTGCCCAACACCGGCAGCGCCAATTTGCCCTTTGCCGAGGTAAACGCCTGCATGCCGCTCTGTTCGGTCTCGTTCAGCGCAAGCCCCCCGGCAAAGGCATCCAGCGTGTCGGCGCTTTCCAACAGACCGCGCAACACCTCGGGGTCTTCGGTGAACCGCTTGGGCAGCGTCGTGCGGTCCGAGATTGCCTGACTTAACGCCGTCCGCGCCTGTTGTGCCACACCCAAGCCGTTCTTCAACGTCTCGCCCGCCGCCACCTGCAAGGCGCGCAGATCGCGGATCTCCTGCAACTCGCCCTTCAAAACCTCGGCCTCTGCCTGCAAGGCGGGCGTCACATCTGCAAGCATCATGCCCGATCGTACCGTGCCCAGCGGTCCTGCGGGGTGCAAAAGCAACAATGGCCCCGGCTCTGCCTCCATCCGGCTCAACACCCCGATCAGCTGCGCCACCCGGTCGCGTTTGGCCTCAAACTGCAACGCAAGCGCTGCTTCCCGAATGCTGGCTTGCCGCAGGCCTTCGCGCAGCGCCCCCAGCCCGGTCTCATAGGCCTGAATGGTTTGCGTCAGCGCCGACACCCGGTCGCGCGCGTCCTTTGCTGCGTCCAACGCCGCCACTGCCGCCTGCAAATCCATGGCGGCCTTGGTGGCCTGCTCTGCCACCGTTTGCGCCGCCACCCCACCGGTCACGGCAAAACTGGCAAAGGCAAGCCCGGCACAAACCGCAAGGACTGCAATCCGCCTCATGAAACGATCAAACTTTCACCCGTCATCTCAACAGGTTGCGGCAATCCCATCAGCTGCAACAACGTCGGCGCCAGATCGGCCAGCCGGCCCTTGCGCAGATGACATCCCACCGGCCCACCGACCAACATCACCGGCACCGGGTTGGTGGTATGCGCGGTATGCGGCCCGCCGGTCACCGGGTCCACCATCAACTCGCAGTTGCCATGATCCGCCGTCACGATCATCGCCCCCCCGGCCTTTTGCAACGCCGCAAGCGCCCGCCCAAGCCCCTGATCCACCGCCTCACAGGCCGCAATCGCCGCCGCCAGATCGCCGGTATGGCCCACCATATCGGGGTTGGCATAGTTCACCACGATCAGGTCATAGCCCGCGCCAATCGCCCCCACCAAGTGATCCGTCACCTCTGGCGCAGACATCTCGGGCTGCAAATCATAGGTCGCCACCTTCGGCGATTTCGCCATGTAGCGGTCTTCGCCCACCTCGGACACCTCGCGCCCACCGTTCAGGAAAAACGTCACATGCGGGTATTTCTCGGTCTCCGCGATCCGGAATTGCCGCTTGCCATGCAGCGCCACCCATTCGCCCAAGGTGTTGGTCAGCACCGGCTTGGGATAGGCCGCCGTCATATAGACGTTATGGGCAATGGAATAATCCACCATCCCCAGCATCGCCGCCCATTTGATCATCGCCCCGCGCGCAAACCCGGCAAACGCCGGATCACCCAGCGCTGCCAGAATCTCGCGCGCCCGGTCGGCCCGGAAATTCAGACAAAAGAACCCGTCGCCATCCCGCGCCCCGGCATAGTCACCAATCACCGTTGGGGCGATAAACTCATCCGTTTCGCCCTTGGCATAACTTGCCGCCACCGCCGCCGCCGCATCGCGCGCTACCACACCCACCCCATGCACAATGGCATCATAGGCCCGTTGCACCCGGTCCCAGCGTGTATCCCGGTCCATCGCCCAATAGCGCCCGATCACCGTGCCAATCCGCGCGCCCACCGGCAACCCGGCCTGCATCGCCGCCACATAGACATCCGCCGAACTTGGTGCCACATCGCGCCCATCAGTAATGGCATGCAGCACCACCGGCACCCCGGCCGCCGCCACCGCCCGCACCGCCGCCAACACATGCAAAATATGCCCATGCACCCCACCGTCCGAGGCAACCCCCATCAGATGCGCCACGCCGCCACTGGCCTTCAGCCGCGCCACAAAATCCAGCAACCCCGGATTGGTCACAAAAGACCCGTCCTCAATCGCCAGATCAATAGCCCCCAGATCCATCGCCACCACCCGGCCCGCGCCGATATTGGTGTGCCCAACCTCCGAGTTCCCCATCTGCCCGCTGGGTAAACCAACATCCGGCCCATGCGTGATCAGCGTGCTATGCGGACAGCTCGCCATCAGATGATCAAAATTCGGCGTGTTGGCCAAAGCCGGCGCATTGGCCGACGTGTCCTCACGCTGGCCCCAGCCATCCAGAATGCACAGAACGACGGGTTTGGGGACACTCATGTTTCGGCCTCTCACTGCTTTGCACGGCTTTTACGCCCCGCAGCACCTTTCGGCAACCACAGGCACCCCTGTCCCGGCCCCAAAAATCGTTCCAAAAGATTTTCGTCCCGGCCCGCCGTCAGGCCCGAAACACGATCCGCTTCGATTTCGCCATTTCCAGAATAACGTGCTGTTTGCCGCTGTCCAAAAGCCGCTGCAACGCCGCGTCCGGCGCGCCCAGATACCGCAGTCGCAAATCAAGCACCACACAGCCGCCCTGCGCCACGGTGTTGCACATCAGATCGACATATTCGCCGATCGGGTAATGGAACCCACACGAAAACAGGCTGGTCACCATGTCGCCCGCCACACCCGCCATCAGTTGCGGGGCCTTGCGCGGGTTGATGGTCTTCACGGCGTTCTTGTCGGCACCATTAGCAATCAGAAACTTCCGCGCATCGGTCAAGGCCGCATAACCGCTGCCCGAGGCGTTCCACAAATGATATTTCTCGGGCGTATCCTCGATATCAATCAGCGTGAACGACGACCCAAAGTCCTTGCTCAGAAACGCGTCGTTAAGCGCCTGACCACAGCCGATATCCACCACATGTTTGGGCGTAATCTCGTGGGTGCGCAAAAACGTGCGCAGCGGCAGGTATTCGGCAAAAATCTCTTCCATCGCGCCGGAAAACACGCTTGGCCCGCGCGCCTTTATTTCCGCATCCAGAACAGCCCGGTCCCCGGCCTCCCACGAGACTTTTGCCTTCCGACTGATCTGTTTGGTGCGCTGATAGCCCAGCAACATCAGCCCGGCATGTGAAATACCTTCACCGGAAATTTTCATGTCATGCAACGTCGTCATGCGCGCTCCTCAGCCCGGCGCCGCTTCATGGCCGCGCGCTATTGTTTCCGTATTGCGGCAAATCCTAGGGGAATCCGGTTTTTGTAGCAAGCAATGCAGTCAATCCGCCGCAACCCGCGACCATCCCGCCACAGCCCGACCAACAATCAAACCCTGTGATACGGCCCCCCGGCCAGAATCGACGCCGCACGGTAAAGTTGTTCCGCCAGCATTACCCGCACCATCATGTGCGGCCAGACCATCCGGCCAAAGCTTAGGGAAAATTCGGCCCGGTCGCGCAAACTTGGCGCAATACCGTCGGCCCCGCCGATCACAAACGCCACATCCTGCCGCCCGCCGTCCCGCCATTTCGCCAACTGTTCGGCAAATTCCGGGCTGCTTAGCACCCGCCCGCGTTCGTCCAGCACCGCCAGCAACGCGCCACTCGGCACCGCGCGCGCCAGCACCTCGGCCTCTGCCTCCATGCCACCGCCGCGCTTGTCCTCGACCTCATGCTCCAGCAGCGGCCCCAGCCCCAAGGCCCGCCCCGTCCGCTCGAACCTTGTCACATAGTCATCCACCAACATGCGCTCGGGGCCAGAGCGTATCCGCCCCATCGCGCACAGATGAACCCTCATTCTTCTTCGCGCACACCCATGTGTCCGCCGGGAAGCCACATCTTTTCAAGCTGATAGAACTCGCGCACTTCGGGGCGGAAGACGTGAACAATCACATCGCCCGCGTCAATCAGCACCCAATCGCCGGTCTCTTTGCCTTCGATCTTGCACAAACGCCCGTAGTCCAGCTTCAGCCGATCCACCAGCTTTTCGGAAATCGAGGCCACTTGCCGCGTCGACCGACCCGAACAGATCACCATGTAATCCGCCATGTCAGACCTGCCGCGCAAGTCGATCATCACAACCTCTTCGGCCTTGTCATCGTCCAGCGATGCCAGAATCGCCGCCAGCAATTCCTCGCTGTTCGGTTGATCGGCCAAACGTCCGGTTGCGTCTTTTACGGCCATCGTGCGCTCTGCACGCGGCCCAACCGGCAATCCGGTCGCAGGATCAGAATGAGACAGGACAAAGTCCTCCAAGTAGCGCGCCATCCATACCCAAGCGCAGGGCTTGCCCCCAACCTAGCATTGCAAGGCCGAAATCTCAATGACAGCCAGCCTCGATTGGGGAAGCGGTGCGATACCTGTCAGGACGGCCCATTGCAAGGGGCGATGGCGTCGAACACCTTTGCGCCCAACAAATCCCGTAACGATCCGTCCACGACCACCGGCAAATAGGCACCATCGCCCGCAACCCGGATATAGGCCGAGCCGACCGCATCGTCGGCAGGCCCCTCACCCACGGCACACCCGCCCAACCCAAGGCCAAATGACCCGCCGGTTTCCGGTGCCGGGTCTTCGGCTTTCCATCTCTGCACGATCGCCTGCAAGTGCCGCATCCGCACCACATCGGGCGCGGCAATCGTATAGG
>JBAVTI010000243.1:0-3181 GCA_049696055.1 Paracoccaceae bacterium
CGGCGGCCCGCCTGCGGTGGGGGAGGCGTGATCGTTGGATGAGATGTCGGAAAAGCGGCTGATGGGTTCGCCATCCATTTTGACGTCACCCGACCAGGCATGGGCGTATTCCTTGCCGGTGTTGACCGAGGTGATGACGTTTTTCATCGGCGCGCAGCCGGCCTCGTTGCCGGTGCATTTGGTGTAGTGGGATATGTCTTTTTGCGTGACGGTCTGGCCGCCGATCTTGACGGTGCTGGTGCCCTTGTCGGTGTCGCTGTCCATGCCAAAAGTCGGATAGGGCACGGGCACGCCCGGGGGTGTTGCCGGGGTTTGTGGCGGTGTCATGCAGACATAGGGAAAGGCGGCGATTACCTTGTTTGCCTGGGCTTTACAGGCGATCTCAAGGCCATTGGCAAATACGGTCATGGCTGCCCCCCGGCGGTGAACAATGCCGCCCCGCAGGCCCCGTCGTCGCCGCTTGCCTCGATCAGCACCGGATCGCCGCCGTGATAGCCTTTGGCGGCGGCGGCAAGCGCCATGCCGATCATCAGGGGCACGGCCGCCGCACCGATGTTGCCGACGCTTTCGGCGGGGCTCCACAGGCCTTGAAAATCATGCCGCCCGCGTAACAGCCGGATTGAGGCAAGGGCGGTCTGTTTGAAGAAATAGCTTTCGCCGATCAGGTCGGAAATCCGGTAGCCAAGCTGGCGCATTTCAATGCCCGCAGCATCAAAAGCCTGCGCATAGGCGTTTGTCATGCCATCGCCCCGCAGCGGCAGAGGATCGCCATCCGTGCCCATATCGTTGTAAATAAAGGCTTCTTCGCGCGCCAACCCAAGGCCGGTCAGGCAAAGCGGACCTTCGCCCGCCGTGCATAGTATGGCAGCGGCAGCCTCGCCGGGGATAAAGCCGTTGGCGTTTCCCGGCCCCAGAATACGCGCGCTTTCAAGGTAATGTGCCACCGTCAGCGTGGTCAGATAGCTGTCTACGCCCGCGATCAGCACGTTCTGTGCCGCGCCCTCGGTGATCAGGCGGCGGGCCTGCTGTAGTGCCACGAACCCCGAGGGGCGACCGTGGGCAACCACGCGCGTTTTGGTGTCGGGGGCAAGCCCCACGATCTCGGATAGCAACCGCAGCAGCGGCTCGGGATCGGGCACGGGGCGCCCCGGCCGGGTTTCTTCGGCAAGGCACAGGATCAGGGTGGCATTGCCCTCGGCCGCAGGCACCTTGCGGAACACCTCGGAGATTGCCCCGGCAAGCAGCCGCGCCATCCGCATCTGACCGATCCAGTTGCGCGGCAGCGGCACCGGTGCGCCAACAAGCCAGCCACCCTGCGCGCCCAGAAAACGGGTTTCGCCAAAGCCGTCAAGCCGCGCGCGCATGGCGGCACAGGCAGAGGCGGCATCAAGGCCAACGGCGGTGACCATGCCCGCCGCCTTGATGTGCAGGCGGCTCATGCGTCTTCCTCGGCATCATTTTCAGTAGTGGCGACGGCACGGATATAAGTGCGCCCTTCGGCAAGGGCGCGCAGCATGGCGGCGGTGGGGGGGCCGATCCAGGCCTCGGTGAACTCGGTGATGATGCGGCGCAGGGGAACCCAAACCCGCCAGACCAGCATGAAGACGCGGGCGTCGGGGTCGAAGATCAGGGTGTCGGGCAGAACGGGGGCATCAAAGCAAACCTCGCGGCCCCGGTAGATCCTGATCGGCAGCGCGGTATCGGGCAGGCGAAATTCGCAACGCCCCTCGGGGGTCAGGTTGCCAAGCAAGACCGGGGTGCCGGTTTGCGGAAACGGGATTTGTTGATCGGCGGGGGCCATCTGGTAATAGCGTTCATCGAAATCGGCGGGCAGGAAGGGAAAGACATTGGCCTTCCAATGGTCGTCATAGGTGCCAGCGTATTGCAGCCTTTCGGGAGTGACGCGCGCAATCGGGCCAAGCGCCATCGGTTTGTAACGGCCAAAGGGCGAGGTGATTTCTTCGCCCACGCCTTCGGTATTGGGCAGCGGCAGGCCGCTGATCTGACCATTCGGGCGCAGGGTGGCATAGCCGATGCCCACTGTATTTGGCATGTAGACCGGTGGATTGGGGTCATCTGGAACCGAGCGATCAGGGCCACCAAAGGCGGTATCATAGGAAAACGGTTGTCGGGTAAAGGGATAGGGTTTGGTGGCGGTAATGGCGGGTCCAAGCACGCGCCACTGGCGCTGACCCACCACATCGAATTGCTTGACCCAATTGCCGACGCGCAGGCCGACGCGCACCCGTTCCGCAGGCTGGCCACCGGGGGCGTAGGCGGCCCCTTGCAGCACCACGTCGCAGGCGGTTTTGCGAAAGGCGAAATCGGTTTCCCACAGGGTTGCCGAATAGCCGGGCGCGCCGGTGGGTTCATCGGCCATCACCAGCGCGCGTTGCTCGGCCGAGGGTTGCGGGACAGCCTGAGGATCGGCGGGGAAATCGAAACTGCCTTTGACCACCAGCGACAGATATTCGCGCCCGGCAATATCCATGCCCATGGTGAATTCGGTTTTGTAACGGGTTTGGTTCAGGATCTGCATCGCAGGCCCCGCCGCTATTCGAATGTGTAGCTAAAGCCGCTGTCATCGCCGGTAACGGTGACGCGGGTCAGGGTTTGGCCATCAAGTTTGCGGTTCAAGACTTGGCGGCTAAGTTCGGGCAGCAGGGTGTTGGTCAGAATGGCGTCGATCATGCGACCACCGGATTCGATCTCGACGCAGCGCGATTTGATGGTGTCCATGACACCTTGGCCGATGACGAGTTCGGCACCGTGGCCAGAATCGAGCCTGCGCGCAATGCCGCGCAGTTTGTGGCCAGCGATGGCTTCGATCATCTGATCCGACAGCGGATAATAGGGGATGGTGACGACACGCCCTAGAAGGGCGGCGGGAAAGACCTTCAGCAGCGGCGCGCGCAGCGAACCTGTGAGTTCTTCGAGATCAGCACCGTGTTTGCCATCATCGGTCATCGCCATGATTTCCTCGGACCCGACATTCGAGGTCAGCAGGATCAGGCAGTTCTTGAAATCAATCCGGCGGCCGTCGCTGTCGTCCATCATGCCTTTGTCAAACACCTGAAAGAAAATTTCATGCACATCGGGGTGGGCCTTTTCGACCTCGTCCAGAAGGATGACCGAATAGGGGCGGCGGCGGACGGCTTCGGTCAGGATGCCGCCTTTGCCA
>JBAVTI010000244.1:0-18510 GCA_049696055.1 Paracoccaceae bacterium
GGAGCCCGCAGCACCCAGCCCCGAGAGATCACCCTTTACATCGGACATGAACACCGGAACCCCGGCGTTGGAAAAACCTTCGGCGAGGATTTGCAGCGTGACGGTTTTGCCGGTGCCGGTGGCCCCCGCGATCAACCCGTGACGGTTGCCGTATTTCAACAAAAGGTGTTGCGGCACGCCATAACCTTCGCCACCGCCGCCCACAAAAATGCTTTCCTGATCGCTCACGCCTAAGTCCCCCGGATTGTCGATACGCGTCTGAGAGGCAGACATAACGATGTTGCCGCCCGATTGGCAGACTATATCGATGGTGCAAAATACAATCTTAACTTCTTTGTGCCAGTGTTCATCTTGTCCCGGTGCAATCTTTGTGCGGGGGCGTGACTTCCTCCCTGTTAGACTGACCGCGTCCCTGAAAAGGCGCGGTTTTTTTTAATGTTTTCCGTGCGTCACAGGGTACGATTCTGTGTTGACGCCTTTGAAATTCCGCCGTAGCGTCCGTTTCAATAAGTCGGCCAGTCCGACAGGGAGCAAAGATACTACGTGAAAGGGTCGGTTCGCCGGCCCTTTTTCATTTGGTCACACCAGAGTTGTAACACCCCGCCAAACAATCAGCAGGTTTTTGCCACCCTGCCCCAACCTGCGGCGATTTTCGGACCTGACTTCCACACATCCGCATGGTAAATGGCCAACCACACCATTTGAGGACCTGATAGGTATGTCGATGAATCACTTGACCAAGATGTTTGCTGTATCGCTTTGCCTTGCTTTTGGATCTCAGGCATTGGCGCAAGAAACCACCCCAGCACCGGAAGCCCCCGCCACGGAGGCCCCCGCAACCGAGGCACCCGCAGCGGATGGCACGGCGGCACCTGCCGATGGGCTGTCGATGGGCACCGAAGTTCCAGCAGCAACGGATGGACCGGGCAGCGTTTATCTGGCGGCAACCCATGGCGATTGGGAACTGCGCTGCGTCAAGGCGGCGGACGGGTCAGACCCCTGCCAGCTTTACCAACTGCTGAAGGATGACAAGGGCAACAATGTCGCCGAGATCAGCATGGTGGCATTGGAAGACGCCAGCGAAGCCGTGGCCGGGGCCACCATTATCGTGCCGCTGGAAACGCTGCTGACCGAGGCGCTGATGCTTAAGATTGATACCGGCAAAGCCAAGGTTTACCCGTTTACCTGGTGCGCCAAAGAAGGCTGTATCGCGCGCGTCGGCTTTACCGCTGCCGATATTGACAGCTTTAAGAAGGGCAATGTGGCGACACTGACCATCGTTCCGGCCTTGGCACCAGATCAGAAGGTTAACCTTAATCTGTCGCTGAAGGGCTTTACCGCAGGTTATGACGCCGTGATTGCGGCCAACAACAAGTAAGATCAGGTTGCGCTTTATGAACGCCGCGTCGGTTTGGCGCGGCGTTTTGCTGTGTCAGACCCGGCGCAGGGCCAGAACGGCGTTCAGGCCGCCAAACGCAAAAGCATTTGACAGCGCCACGTCGATTTTGGCCGAACGCGCGTCATTTGGCACCACATCAAGCGCACATTCGGGATCGGGTTCTTCGTAGCCGATGGTGGGGGCGATAATGCCGTCGCGCAGGGCCATGATGCAGGCCAAAAGCTCGACCGCACCGGTGCCGCCGATCAGATGGCCGTGCATGGATTTGGTGGATGAAATCATCAGGTTATCGGCATGGTGGCCAAATACATCGGCCACGGCGGCGCATTCGGTCTTGTCATTGGCCGCAGTGCCGGTGCCATGGGCGTTGATATAGCCCACATCCTCGCGGTTCAGTTTGGCATCGCGCAAGGCACCGGCGATGGCGCGGGCGGCCCCCTGTTTTGAGGGCATGACGATGTCGGAGGCGTCGGAGGTCATGGCAAAGCCGATCATTTCGGCAAGAATTTCGGCACCACGGGCACGGGCGTGTTCATATTCTTCGAACACAAAGACGGCGGCACCTTCGCCTTGGACCATGCCGTTGCGGGTAAGCGAAAACGGGCGGCAGGCGTCTTTGGACATGACGCGCAGACCTTCCCAGGCTTTGATGCCGCCAAAGCACAGCATGGATTCAGAACCACCCGTCAGCATGGCGCGGGTGCTGCCTGCCCGGATCATGTGGAACGCCTGCCCCATGGCGTGATTGGACGAGGCGCAGGCGGTGGCGACGGTGTAGCTGGGGCCTTTGAGGTTGAACTCCATCGACAGATGGCTGGCGGCGGCGTTGTTCATCAGTTTGGGGACGACGAAGGGGTGGACGCGGTTCTTGCCCTCTTCGTAGACGGTGCGGTAATTGTCATCCCAGGTGTTGACGCCCCCCGCCGCCGTGCCAAGCACAACGCCAGCCTCGTAGCCGAGGTGACCGTCGAAATTCAGCCCCGATTGCGCCACGGCTTCGCGGGCGGCAAGCAGGGTGAACTGGGTGAATTTATCATATAGAACAATTTGTTGGCGGTTGAACTTAAGGTCAGGTTGCCAGTTATGAACCTGGCCGCCGATCTGGATCGACAGGCGATCCTTGTCGCGGATATCAAGCTCGGTGATGCCACAGCGGCCCTGCTGAAATGCAAGATAGGTGCCGGGCACATCATGGGCCAGCGCGTTGACCGTGCCTGCCCCGGTGATGACGACGCGTTTCATGTGGTTCGGGTCATGTGGTTCGGGTCATGCGGGTTGGGCGACCACCAACTGCTCGACGGCAGTGATGATGCTGGCGACCGACGAGATGTCAAAATCTGATTGTGAAGGTTCGTTCGCATTGAACGGAACCGAGATGTCAAACGCCTCTTCGATGGCGAAAATAGCTTCGACCAGCCCGAGGCTGTCGACACCAAGATCTGCCAGCGTTGAGGTTGGCAAAACGTCGGCGATATCCAGCACGGCCTGTTCGGCGATGATCGCGATGACCTTGTCTTTCACGCTTTGTGTCACGAATGCCCCCTTGATCGACCCTGCGCCGATTTAGTCATTCTGGCCCGGCTTTGAAACAGCTTTTTGAAGGGCGGCCACCGATGCCGCAAGGCGCGGCAAGCGGCGCAAAGCCTTTTGGATTTCGAGGTGGGTTTCCATTTTCACCGCCGGATAGCCCAGCAGCACCCGACCGGCGGGGGCATTGGTGAAGATTTTGGTCGCCCCACCGGCGATCACATCATCCCCGACAAAGATGTTGTCGTTGACGCCGCATTGCCCGGCCAACACCACGCGATCACCGATTTTCGACGAGCCGGCTATGCCAACCTGACCGCAGAGCAGGCAATCGCGGCCGACCTGCACGTTATGGCCGATATGAACCAGATTATCGAGTTTGGTGCCCGAGCCGATGGAGGTATCACGGATGGTGCCACGATCAATACAAGCGTTTGCGCCGATTTCCACATCATCACCGATGGTTACGGCACCTAATGAATGTATCCGTGTCCAGCTTTGGGCGCTGATCTCGGCGCGCGCGCCCAAGGACTGACGAATTTCCTCGACCCCGGATTTTTCGGGGGTGACGAAGGAAAAGCCGTCTGCACCGATCACGGCACCGGGTTGGCAGATGAAACGGTCGCCGATGTGGACGCGGGCGCCGATCCGCGCGCCTTGCAAGATCAGGGCATCGACACCGATGACCGCCCCTTCGGCAATCGAGACATGCGAGGCGATGCGCGCGCCTTGCCCGATTTTCACCCCCGCGCCGATGGTGACAAAGGGGCCAATCGCCGCCCCTACCCCGATCAGCGCCGAAGGATCGACGACGGATAGCGGATGGATACCCGGCGCTATGGCGGGACCGGGGTCCATGATCCGGGTCAGCCCGGACATGGCAAGTCGGGGCCGGGAGACGAAAATGGCGGCGTGCAGCCCCAGTGCCTGCCAATCGGCCCCCTGCCATAACAGGGCGGCGCGGGCGTGGCCTTTGGCAAGGCCATCTGCGTATTTCGGGTCCATCGCCAAGGCCAAGGCGTCAGGCCCGGCCATTGCCGGTTCGGCGGCGCGGGTAACAACCAGATCAAGGTCGCCCACGGCCACGGCCCCCAAGGCGGCGGCGATATCACGGATGGTATGAGCCATAGAGCCTCTCTGGGGCGCGACGGGTGCCGCTTGGCTGATTTAGCCCTGAACCGCGCGCAGCGCCACCCCGGCCTCGGTCAGGGCATCAAAGATCAGGGCGTCACGGCCATAGATATCTCGGCGATAAGCAATCTGGCCTTTGGTTGACGGATAGGCGGTGAAATAAACCAGATGCACCGGCACCGGCGTTTCCAGACGGATCGGGCTTTCTGCCCCGGTTTTCAGATGGCTTTTGAACTCGGCCACCGGATCGTCGCTTTGCGGGCCAAGCAGCGCATAGGCAAAATCAAAGGGGTTGCTGAGGCGGATGCAGCCGTGACTGAAGGCGCGCACTTCGCTGGCAAACAGCGACTTTGACGGGGTGTCATGCAGGTAGATGTTATAGGGGTTCGGAAACAGGAATTTCACCAGCCCCAAAGCGTTGCCGTCCGAGGGCGGCTGACTCATCGAGAACGGAAAGTTGGAGGCGGTGTACTGGTTGAAATTGATCGAGCCCCGGCTGACGATCCGGCCATTGCGATCGACGATGCGCAAATGGCCCGCCGCATTCGGATTGCGTTTCAGCAGCGGCAGATATTCCTTGGTGGTGATAGAGCGCGGCACCGACCACGAGGGATTGATCACCATCAGTTCCATCACATCGGAAAACTCTGGCGTGCGCTGATCGGGGACGTTCTTGCCGACAACCGACCGGGTGGCGAAGGTGATCTTGCCATTGTCGATGATCTTGGCGGTGAAATCCGCCAGATTGACCCAGATGTAGCGGTGCTTGCGGTCGATGTTCAGCCAGCGTTCCCGCTCCATCGCGACGAGAACGGATTTAAGCCGTGCCTCGGGGTTGATGTTGATCTCTGCAATGGTGCCTTCGCCGGCGATACCGTCGGCTTGCAGGCCATGATAAAGTTGAAAGCTTTGCACGGCTTTTTGCAGGGCATTGTCATAAAGGCCGCTGGCGGTGGGTTTGAGAAAATCCATGGCGATCAGGCGATCACGCATGGCGACCACCATCGGGCCGGTATCGCCCGGCTTTAGCGCACCGGCGGGGATTTGCGCCCCCCAGCCGCCGCTGGTGATGCGGGCATCAAGTTGCAGGCGGGCCTTCATCAGCTGCGCATAGGCGGGCGATTTCGGCGGCAGGTTGTGAAGGAAGGTCAGCGGCGAGGCGGCCTCGAAGGCGGCAAGGTTCGCGGCAGGATCGCGCAGCGGCACTTCGCGCACAATGCCGGGATCGACCTTGGCGGGCACCAGAATGCCGGTTTGAATATCACGGGCGTAATCAAGGAAGGCGCGGGTCATCCGCACCTCGAGCTTGCCCCGATCCGCTTCGGTGCGGGCGGCCTGAAAGGCCTGGGTCAAGGCTTTGGCATCATACCGCTGCACCGGCAGGCCGTGATCTGCGGCGCGCGACAGCACGGTTAACAGAGCATTGCGGCGGGCGGCGTCTTCGGCGCTTGTCCACAGGGTTTTATAGCCGCGGTCGCGGTAGAAGGTGGCAATCACCTGATCCGATGCGGCGGATTCGGCCAGCGACTGGGTAAAGGGGCTAAGCTGTGCTGCGGCGGGCGATACCGTGCCAAAAGCGAGAAGCAGTGTCACTGAAAGAATGAGGGCGCGTGAAAAGGCTGGGCGGGCAAAGGGCAGGATCATAAGGTCCTCAGAATTGGCGGTGGGTTCATTGGTTGAATAAGCTTAAATGTCCGCGATTTGGGGGGGTGAGTCCATTCACATCGCCGCCAGAGGTGAAGAATACCGCACCGCCAAGGGCCAATTTGTCGCATTTTGGCAACGCGGCCGGAAATAGCCGATGAGAATGCGGGCTTCGGCCACTTTAAGCAATTTTTTGCCGATTGGCCTTGAAGTGTCTCTATGCGGTCAATCTGCGCTTGGGTTGCGATTCGTCTTATGCCATAAGATGAGGGCACTTGGGGATGAAGTGGCAGATAACCGCAGGCACATGCGGTCTAGAAATGACTATGGGACAGGCACTCAGAATGGCTAATGTTGAATTTTCGGGCTTCTCGCGGCGTGGGCTGTTGGGTATTTTTGCGGCGACGGCTATCGTGGCGGCACCAACAATGTCCAAGGCGTTCGGGGTACTGAAAGGTGCAGGCGACATTCGCCGCGTCAAGATGTACTCGGGGCGGACGGGCGAAAGTGTTGACACGATCTACTGGATCGAAGGTGAATACATTCCCGAAGTTCTGAAGGAAATCAATCACTTCATGCGCGACTGGCGGTCTGGTGATGCGATCAAGATGGACCCGCGCAATCTGGATATTCTGGCAGCGTCGCATCGGTTGATGGATGTGTCGGAACCCTACATGATGCTGTCGGGCTATCGCAGCCCGGCGACCAATGCGATGCTGCGCTCGAAGTCGCGCGGCGTGGCGAAGCATTCGTTGCATATGGTGGGTCAGGCGGCGGATCTGCGGTTGAAATCGCGGTCGGTGAACCAGATGGCCAAGGCAGCAGAGACCTGCCACAGCGGCGGCGTGGGCCGCTATCATGGGTCGAACTTTGTGCATATGGATTGCGGTCCGGTGCGGCATTGGGGCGGCTGAGGCGAAATTCGCCTGATCAATAGAATTGTCGGGAAAAACGGGGCGCCTTTTGGCGCCCCTTTTCGTTCAATTGTCTTGATCTTGGGAGGCCGCAGCCGCCCTGCCCCGAAACCCGGTGGCGACGACGAATTTTTCCGAACTGTCGGCGCGGCTGGCAGGTGGTTTGACGTTGGCGACTTTGGCGAAATTCTTCTTCAGCAGGTTTTGCATGCCAATTTCCGCACCGCCTGCCAGAACCTTGGCGACAAAGGTGCCGCCTTCCTCGAGCACGTCAAAGGCAAACAGCAGCGCCGCCTCGACCAGCGCGATGATGCGCAAATGGTCGGTGCCTTTATGGCCCGAGGCGGCGGCGGCCATGTCTGACAGCACCACATCGGCGGGGCCACCCAGCCAGTCCTTGACCTGTTGATCGGCGCCTTCGGCAAGGAAATCCAGCACGTGGATCTGCGCGCCGGCAATCGGCTCTACCTCTTGCAGATCGACGCCCAGCACGGTGCCGATGGGTTTATTCTTCCGCTCGCCCAAGGCATTCACCCGGCTGACAGCGATCTGGCACCAGCCACCCGGCGCGCAGCCCAGATCGACAACGCGGGCGCCGGGTTTGAGAAATTCGTACTTGTCGTCGAGTTCCGAGATCTTATAGGCCGCGCGGCCACGAAAGCCCTCTTTCTTGGCGCGGATGACGTAGGGATCGTTCAACTGGCGTTCCAACCACAGGGTGGACGACAGTTTGCGCCCCTTGGCGGTTTTGACCCGGACGCGCAATTCGCGCATGCCACGGCCGGAGCTGCCCTTTGCGGGGGTTTTATCATTGGTCATTCGTAGGGTCCGTCTTCCAGAACGCCATCGGCGCTCATTTGAGCATATAAAAGGCCTTCACGCAGGCCACGGTCGGCAACGGAAAGCTGGTCCGTAGGCCAGATTCGCATGAGGGCCTGCAATATTGCCGCCCCCGACATGATCAGCGCATGGCGATCGCGGCCAATACGGGGATCGGTGCGCCGGCCTTCGGGGCCAAGCGACAGGTAATCGCGGATCACAATGTCGATCTGATCCGATGACATCCGCAGACCATCAACCTTGGTGCGGTCATAACGGCGCAGGCCAAGAAACGACGCGGCCACGGTGGTGACAGTGCCCGAGGTGCCGATGATCTGAAAGCCCTCGCGCGGGTTTTCAGCGTTATAGGGCGAAAAGCTGGCAAGGCCTTCTTCGAAATACCAACTCATCAGCGCAAAGCGCGCGGCGTCGTCTTCGACATCAATGAATTGGTCTTTCAGCGTGGCGACGCCCAGCGGCACCGATATCCAATCGACGACGCGGGCGGCGGGTTTATCGTCTTGCGGCGCGAAACCGGCGTGCAGGCGCATGATGGCGCGGGGGCGATCTTCGGGAGGCACGCCTGAGAGGTCGATCCAGACCAGCTCGGTAGAGCCGCCGCCGATATCAACGACCAGCAGCTGTTCGGTGCGTGGCGACACCAGTGGGGCGCAGGAAATCACCGCCAACCGTGCCTCTTCTTCCGGGGCGATGACCTCAAGTTGCAGGCCGGTTTCGCGGCGCACCTGACGGATGAATTCACGGGCATTGCGGGCGCGGCGGCAGGCCTCGGTGGCGACAAGGCGCATCCGTTTGACGCCGTGTTTTTCGATTTTCTTTTCGCAGATCCGCAGGGCCTGAATGGTGCGGATCATCGAGCCGCGCGACAGTTTGCCCGATGCTTCGAGGCCCGCCCCCAGCTGGACGGTCTTGGAGAACGAATCCACGACCTGAAACTGACTGCCCCGGGGCTGGGCAATCAGCATTCTGCAACTGTTTGTTCCGAGGTCGAGGGCTGCATAAAGCATCCCCTTACCCGGCTCTGAGGGGCCAGACGGTTCGACCGGACTGGAAGACAAGCTGGGCTTATCTTCCGGTTTCGGGATCGCGTCCGCCCCTAGGGGACGCTCGGGCGCCATTACCGCCCTCCATTCGTGGTTGAGGTCAGAGTAATCGCGGAAGGCCACAGGTGCAAGCGGCGATCAGGGGGGGCAATTGGTGGTTTGGCGCATGTAGATCATGAGAACTTAGAGGATTGGGTGGGGTCGATTGCGGGACGTTTTGCCGCTATGACGGGTTTGCGTCGTTCCCTGCGCGCTGAATGTCGAAAACCGACATCGGCTGTCGCATGACGGCGCATAGAACGGGGGCTGAAGCAAATGGGGAATCAAGGGATGCCGGACGTAACAGTGGTGTTTTGGCGCGACATTCCGGCCCAGGTGATTGTGGGCAAAGGACGGCGCGGATCGAAGGTTCAACTGAACGAACGCTTTGAAAAAGCCATCGACCGGGTGGCAATGAAGGTTGGCGCCAAGGATGCCGATGCCTATATGGCCGATTGGCGCAAGGCCGAGCCTTATGAAGTAGAGGGCGAGCCCGATGCCGTGGCTGCATCGGAAGCCGCGCGTCTGGAAGCCGAATACGACGCGGTGCGCCTGAAAGCCCTGATCGACGCCGATGGCCGTGCCTGACCCCCTGCCCCCCGTTCTGCTGTAACCCCTGCATAGGATGCCTGATATGGCGCTGTTCAACTTTCGCCGCGAGGCACCTGCTGCAACCAATACGTCGGAAGTCGAGGCCCTGTTGCGGGGATACTCGATCGAGGTGATGCCGCGCACGGCGGAAAAGGTGGAAGATTTCCGCATGCTGCTGCCCAAGGGCACGCGGGTCTATATTGCCCATATCGAGGGCACGCCGATTGAAGACATGGTGGCGACAGCCAAGCGGTTGGCACATGAGGGTTTCCCGGTGATGCCGCATTTTCCGGCGCGGATCATTGCCGACAAGGCGACGCTGATGGATTGGGTGGCGCGCTATAAGGGCGAGGCCGGGGTGGATCAGGCGTTGCTGCTGGGCGGTGGGGTGAACACACCTGCAGGGGAGTTTGACGCCTCGATGCAACTGGTGGAAAGCGGCGCGTTTGACGGGTTCAAGCGGCTGCATGTGGCAGGCCACCCCGAAGGCAACCGCGATATCGACCGCGATGGCGGCGACCGGGTGGTGATGCAGGCGTTGAAGTGGAAGCAGGATTTCTCGGAGCGTTCGGACGCGCAGATGGCGATTGCCACGCAGTTTTGCTTTGAGGCCGACCCGGTGATTGCCTGGGCCGACCGTCTGGCCGCCGAAGGGATCAAGTTGCCGATTCATATTGGCGTGGCGGGGCCGGCGAAATTGCAAACCCTGATCAAGTTTGCCATTGCCTGCGGTGTGGGTGCATCCCTGCGGGTGCTGCAAAAGCGGGCGATGGATGTGACCAAATTGTTGATGCCCTACGAGCCGAATGAGTTTATTGCCGGGATTGCCGCGCATAAGGCCAAGCATCCGGGATTTGGCATCGAGTCGGTGCATTTCTTTCCGCTTGGCGGGATCAAGACCAACGCCACTTGGGCGATAGAACATGGCGGCGCCTCGGGCGTTCCCGCCGCCAACTCTTAAGAGATAGGTTGAAGAATGACCCGTACTGTTATTGAATCAAAGACAAAAACCGTAATCATCGGTTTTGACGAGCCGTTCTGTGTAATCGGCGAGCGGATCAATCCGACCGGGCGCAAAAAGCTGGCGGCCGAGCTGGAAGCGGGCGATTTCACCACGGTCGAGCGGGACGCGCTGGAGCAGGTGGCCTGTGGTGCGATGGTGCTGGATGTGAATTCGGGCGCGGTCTTTACCAACAAGATGGCGCTGGACCCGCGCTATGCCGACAACAATTTCGTCGAGCCGCCGCTGATGCGCGAACTGATCCTGCGGATTCAGGCGATTGTCGATGTGCCGCTGTGCATCGACAGCTCGGTGCCTGCGGCGCTGCTGGCGGGGCTTGAGGCCTGCGAAGGGCGGCCGTTGTTGAACTCGGTGACGGGCGAGGAAGACCGGCTGGAGCTGGTGCTGCCCTTGGTCAAGAAATTCAACGTGCCGGTGGTGGCGATCTCGAACGACGATACCGGCATCAGCCAAGACCCCGACGTGCGCTTTGCGGTGGCGAAAAAGATCGTCGAGCGCGCTGCCGATTTCGGTATTCCGGCGCATGATATCGTGGTGGACCCGCTGGTGATGCCGGTGGGTGCCATGGGGTCTGCCGGGCAGCAGGTGTTCGCGTTGGTGCGCCGGTTGCGTGACGAGCTGGGTGTGAACACTACCTGTGGTGCATCCAACATCAGCTTTGGCCTGCCGCACCGGCATGGCATCAATGCGGCGTTCTTGCCGATGGCGATTGGCTCGGGGATGACCTCTGCGATCATGAACCCGGTGCGTCCGGTGGAAATGGAGGCGATTCGCGCTGCCAACTTTCTGATGAACCATGATGCGAATGGCGGCGAGTGGATCCGGTTTGCCAAAGTGCTTGAGGCGGTCGAAGCCGGGGCAACCTTTGCCGAAGCCAGTGCGGCACAGGCGGCGGCTGGCGGGCGTGGTGGGCGCCGGGGCGGCCGCAGCCGCACCTGATTGCAGCAAAACAGACAAAAGATGGGGCATCAGCGGCGCGCTGGTGCCCTTTTTCATTGGTGTTTTGCCATCTGCCGCAATTGGAACACGGTCTATGCTTAATCTCGCCACGCCGCCCGCGCATTCCTGATCGTTCAGGTTGAATAGGGGGCCCGTTCGCGGGTGGGATCGGGCATGAGCGGAACCAGCGGCGTCAACGCCATACATATCCTGTTTACCGCCGAAACCATCATGGCGCGGGATCAGGCGAATGGCACCTATGCCGGCCATATTGCGCAAGATCCGCGCTATTACATGTGGCAGGGCAATCAGCAGACGATTCCAATTGGCATGGATGGCGATCCCGAGGGTTTTGCCGCAGCCTTGCGCGCGTCGCTGCCGGGGGTAAACACCCTGCGGCTGTCGTTCAATGCGTTCTCGTTCAATGCCGACGGGTCGCTGAACCCGCAATACGAACGGTTTCTGGCGGCGGCAACGGCGCAGGGTTTTCAGTTGATCATGACCTATGCGGACGGCGAGATGCAGCAATTGGGTGCTGACCTTAGCCTGACGCCGAGCCAGATGTATGCGGAACTGAATGGCGATGTGCATAGCCGCATGATGGCCAGTTGGGGCCGGATGATGGATTGGATGGATGGGCATCCGGCGGTAAGCAACGCGGTCTACGGTTATGAACTGGCGAACGAACCGGCAAGCTATGAGCGCGGCGTGGACCTGACACCGCGTAGCGGGCGGGCAGCTGCCGAGCAAATTTTCGTCAACCTGTTCGCGCGGCATATGGCCGAGGCCGCAAACCTGATTGAAGCGCGCGACGACGGCCGCATTCTGGTGCCGGGCTGGGCCTATTCGGCGCGGTTTGTCGAACTGTCGGAAAACACGGTCGGCACCCAATCGGCGCTGGATTATTTGCGGGCGCAGGTTGGCGATCGGCTGATCTGGGCGGCGCATATTTATCCGGGGTGGCATTCTGGCCCGGCGTCGGCCACCTCTGCCGAACTGGAGGCAGTATATGACCGGGTTTTTGCGCCTTTGGGCAGCGATGACATCATTCTGACCGAAACCAATCTGGCTGGCACCCAGATCAATAATTTTGGCACCGATGGCACCATCGTTACGGATTTCGCCCGCACTCAGGAATGGTTTGCCGAACACGGCATCGGGATCTCTTGGTTTGCCGGGGCCGAAGCCAGCGCATCAAGTTTTCTGCATGTCGACCCCGGAGGCGCTTTGCGGGTGGTGCATCAGCATAGTCTGGCGTTCGGGTTGAATGCCTTTTCGCTGGATGATCACCCCATGCTGCAATCGGGAAACCAAAGCATCACCACCCAGGTGTTCGAGGCGCGGTTGCGCAACGAGGCCTATGAGGCGGACTATCAGCGGGGCGTCATTTTCGACACGGTCAACCATGTGGGAACCGCTTTTGGCTATGACGGTGATGATCGTTTGACCGGGCATGCCTACGCCAACAATTTTCTTTACGGTGGGCAGGGCCAGGACACCGTGAATGGCGCGCGCAACGAGGACTTTCTGTTTGGCCAATATGGCGACGATCAGTTGCGCGGCTTTGAGGGCAATGATCTGCTTTATGGCGGCGACGGGGCCGATATGCTGCGCGGCGACGCGGGCAATGACACCCTGGAAGGCGGTGACGGGGCTGATATTTTCGACGCGCGGATCGGCAATGATCTGATCGTCGATTTTCGCAGTGGCGCGGGGGACCGGATTTTTCTGGGCCGCGGCTATGACAGTTGGGCCGATGTGGCCGCACGGATCAGCTATCACGCGGTAGACGGGGGGACGGTCAATGATGTGGTGATCACCCATGCCAATGGCAGCACCACCACGATTTTGGATGCGCGCTTTACGCTGAACGTCTCGCATCTGATTTTTTCGGACGTGGCGGGGTGCGTTGAGGGCACCAACCGGGCCGATGTCATTCGAATCGGCTATCAGGATGTGGGGGGGAGTACCTTTGGCGGCGCGATCCGCACCGTGATGGCCGGGGCGGGCAATGACCATGTGATCGGTGGGTCGGCGGGCAATATTCTGAACGGCGGTGTGGGGAACGATTGGCTGGACGGCGGTTCCGTTGCGGATCAGCTTGTCGGTCATCTGGGAACCGATGTGCTGATTGGCGCTGGCGGCAATGACCGCATTTTTGCCGGTGCAGACGCGGATCGGGCCTATGGCGGCACCGGCGATGACGCGATTTTGCTTGGCAGCGGTGCGGATTATGGGTGGGGCGGTGCCGGGAATGACACCATCAACGCCGAGTCCGGCAATGATCATATTTATGGTGAAGCGGGCAATGACCGGCTTTATTCAGGCATAAACGGCAGTTTGTTGTCGGGTGGTGCCGGCAATGACATTCTGGTGGCACGGCTTGGCGTGGCGGGCGGGCATCAGCTGCACGGCGGCACCGGCGCGGATATCTTTGTGTTCAATGAGGCGGTCGCCGGGCATAGCACACGATCAACGATCTATGATTTCGACCGTGGGGTGGATCGGGTTGTGGTGGATGGGGCGCTGCTTGATCTGGGGGCGTTGCCCGCTGACATGCATGGGGCGAATTCTGCAGCGGGATATGTGCTGACGCTAAGCGCCGGAAATACCGTGTTGTTTGACCACTTTTTGCTGTGAGGGGATTTGGCGTATTCCGGAACGCTATGATCTTGGTCATTGCAGTTAAAGGTTCAAGCTGATTGGTTCGGGGTGATTTTTCTTTGACCCCGAGGCCACAATGCCCCCTTTGACTGGTATCACCGTTCTTGACCTGACCCATGTTTTGGCGGGGCCTTTCGCGTCGGGGACGCTGGGCGATCTGGGCGCGCATGTCATCAAGGTGGAACGTCCGGTGACGGGCGATGATACGCGGGCCTTTCCGCCATTTGTGGCCGGGGAGAGCGCGTATTTCGCAGCGCTGAATGCGGGAAAGCAGTCGATCGCGCTGGATTTGCAGGCACCGGGGGATCGGGCAATTTTTGAGCGGCTGCTGGCGCGGGCGGATGTGGTGCTGGAGAACTTTCGCCCCGGTGTGATGGAACGGCTGGGGTATGGCTATGAGGCGCTGCAGGCAAAGCACCCTGCCTTGATTTATGGCGCGGTGTCGGGGTTTGGCCATACCGGGCCAGACAGCACCAAGCCCGCCTATGACATGGTGGTGCAGGCGCGTGGCGGGGTGATGTCGATCACTGGCGAGGAAGGCGGGCCGCCGGTGCGGGTGGGGGCCTCGATCGGCGATATCGTGGCGGGCATGTATCTGGTGCAAGGGGTGTTGGCAGCGCTTTATCAACGCCACACCACCGGGTTGGGGGCAAAGATTGATATCGGCATGCTGGATGCGCAGATCGCTATTCAGGAACATTCGCTGGCGCTGACCACCGCCACGGGCAAGCCGCCGGGGCCGACGGGGGCGCGGCATCCGACGATCACGCCGTTTTCGACCTACCGCGCCGAAGATGGGTTTTTCGTGATTGCGGCAGGCAATGACGTGCTGTTTGGCAAGCTGTGCGGGGCGCTGGGCTTGACCCTTGCCACCGACCCACGCTTTGCCACCAATGCGGCGCGGTGCAACAATGTGGCGATGCTGAAGCGGTTGATCGAGACGGTGACGCTGGAGCAGCCGCGGGCGCATTGGATTGCGGTTTTGGAGGCGGCGGGGGTGCCGACGGGCCTTGTGCAAAACATGGCCGAGGCCTTGCGTGACCCGCAGGTGGTGGCGCGGGGCATGTTGGTGCCAGTGGCGGCGCGGCCGGGCGGGCCTGCATTCAGTGCGGCGGGCAACCCGATCAAGATGAGCACCCTGCCCGATCTTGCCGCGCGCGGCCCTGCCCCGGCGCTGGATGGCGACCGGGCGGCGGTTTTGGCCTGGCTTGACGGCGCAAAGGGCGCAAGCTGACCGATACCTGCCGCGAACAGGCATTGCGCCTGTGCCAATGCGCCCTACAACAGGCCTGCGGCAGGATATTGAGGTTCCCATGACGGAAGACGCACTGGTTATTTTCACTCCCTCGGGCAAACGCGGGCGGTTTACGCTGGGCACACCGGTGCTGACGGCGGCGCGGCAATTGGGGGTGGACCTTGATAGCGTTTGTGGCGGACGGGGGATTTGCTCGAAATGCCAGATCACGCCGGGGTATGGCGAATTTTCCAAGCATGGTGTGACGGTAGATGCCGATGCCCTGTCGGCGTGGAATTCGGTCGAGGAGCGCTATAAATCCAAGCGCGGCATGCTGGACGGGCGGCGTCTGGGCTGTCAGGCGCAGGTGATGGGCGATGTGGTCATTGACGTGCCGCCGGAAAGCCAGGTTCACAAGCAGGTGATCCGCAAGTCGGCGACCCAGCGCGATATCGTGATGGACCCGGCGACGCGGCTTTTGTACGTCGAGGTCGACGAGCCGGATATGGAAGAGCCTTCGGGTGATTTCGAGCGGCTTGCCAAGGCCTTGCAAGAGCAGTGGCAGGTTGAGGGGATTGCGGCTGATCTGGCGATCATGCGCCGGTTGCAGACGGTGTTGCGCAAAGGCGAGTGGAAGGTGACGGTGGCGCTGCACAAGGGCAACCATGATGCGCGCTACCGGATTTTGGATATCTGGCCGGGGTATCACGAGGGCGGGCTATACGGGCTGGCGATTGATCTGGGGTCAACCACGATTGCAGCACATCTGTGCGATTTGCGCGATGGGTCGGTGTTGGCATCAAGCGGGGTGATGAACCCGCAGATCCGGTTTGGCGAAGACCTGATGAGCCGGGTTTCCTATGCGATGATGAACCCCGGTGGCGATGTGGAAATGACCACGGCGGTGCGCACGGCGTTGAACGGGCTGACCCAGGCGATTGCCACCGAGGCCAAGGTTGACCCCAAGGCGATCTACGAGGCGGTGTTCGTGTGCAACCCGGTGATGCACCATTTGCTGCTGGGGATTGACCCGGTGGAGTTGGGGCAAGCGCCCTTTGCGCTTGCGACCAGCGGTAGTTTGTCACTGGATGCCCGCGATCTGGATCTGAACGCGGTGAACCGGGCGGCGCGGGTCTATATCTTGCCGTGCATTGCGGGGCATGTGGGGGCCGATTGCGCGGCGGTGGCGCTTTCGGAAGAACCAAATAAATCCAAGGACATGGTGCTTATTGTTGATGTTGGCACCAATGCGGAAATTCTGCTGGGCAACGAGACGCGGGTATTGGCCTGTTCCTCGCCCACCGGGCCTGCATTTGAAGGCGCGCAGATATCGTCGGGGCAACGCGCGGCCCCCGGTGCAATCGAACGGGTCGAGATTGATGGGGTCACCAAAGAGCCGCGATTCCGGGTAATCGGGTCGGATATCTGGTCAACCGATCCGGGGTTTGATGCGGTGGTGGCGGGAACCGGGATTACCGGGATTTGCGGATCGGGCATCATCGAGGCAGTGGCCGAGATGCGGATGGCCGGGCTGGTGGATATCAACGGTCTGATCGGTTCGGCCGAGCAAACCGGCACGGCGCGCATGGTGTCCGAAGGCCGGACCCATTCTTATCTGCTGTTTGATGGCAGCGCCGATGGCGGCCCGCGCATCATGGTGACCCAAGGCGATATTCGCGCCATTCAGCTTGCCAAAGCCGCCCTTTATGCCGGGGCGCGGTTGCTGATGGACGAGATGGGCGTCGAGCAGGTGGACCGGGTGGTGCTGGCGGGGGCGTTTGGCGCGCATATCAGCCCCAAGCATGCGATGGTGTTGGGGATGATCCCGGATGCGCATTTGTCCAAGGTGACGTCGGCGGGCAATGCGGCTGGCACCGGCGCGCGGATTGCGCTGTGCAATCTGGCGGCACGCAATGCGATCGAGGAAACCGTGCAGCAGATCCACAAGGTGGAAACCGCGATCGAGCCGCGTTTTCAGGAGCACTTTGTCAGTGCCACGGCGATCCCGCATGCGACGGCTGCGTTCCCGGAGCTGGCGGCGATTGTGACCCTGCCGAACGTAAGCTTTAACCTGCATGGCACGGGCGAGGATGGCGGGCGCAAGCGGCGGCGGGGGTAACGGGGTCGCGGGGCCTTGCCACAAAGTCCTGCGCCGCTATGTTGCTGTAAAACCGCAAGGGGAGCGCGCGCCTGATGACTGACGACCCGCTGGCCCCTTTGCTGATGAAGATCGCAGCGCAGGACCGTGTGGCGTTCAAGGCGTTGTATGCGGCGGCCTCGGCGAAACTATTCGGGGTTCTGCTGCGTATCCTTGGTAACCGATCCGAAGCCGAGGACGCCTTGCAAGAAGTTTTCACCCGTATCTGGCTGCGCGCAGCCCGGTTTGACCCCGAAAAGGGCCGGTCGATGACATGGGCGATTGCCATTGCCCGCAACCACGCGATTGATCGCTTGCGGATGCGCGCGGAGGTACAAAGCGATGAGGGGGCCGTCGAGGCGTTGGTGGATGCCCGCCCCGGTATTGAGGCGCGGTTGATTGCGCGCGGCGAGGCGCGGCGGGTGATCGACTGCATGGCGCAGCTTGAACCAGACCGGGCAGAAGCCGTGCGCGGGGCCTATCTGGGCGGGCTGTCGTATCAGGAATTATCGGCCCGCTTTGACGTGCCGCTGAACACGATGCGCACCTGGCTGCGCCGCAGTTTACTGCGCCTGAGGGAGTGTTTGGAAGCATGAGCGACCCGCGCGACCCGTTAGAAGATGACGCACCAGATGCGATCCTGGCCGCAGAATATGTGCTGGGCAGTTTGCCCTTGGCGGAACGGCTGGCAGCCGAGAACCGGCTGAAAACCGATGCGGGCTTTGCCGCGCGGGTGGCGGCGTGGGAGACCCATTTTGCGCCGCTGAATGATGAATACGCCGAAGTCCCCGCCCCTGATCTGTTGCCAAAGATCGAGGCGCGGTTGTTTGGGGCGGCACCCCCTGCCCCGCGCCGGCGTTTTTGGCCGCGTTTTGTGCTGGGTGCGGGCGTGGCCGCGGCTTTGGTGGTGGCAGTGCTTGTCAGCCTGCCGTTGATCCAAGGCCCGGCTATGGTGGCGACGCTGACCGCCGAGGCGCAGCCTTTGGTGTTTGATGCAAGCTACCGCAATGGCACGCTGGATCTGGTGCAAACTGCGGGTCCGGCGGCAGCGGCGGACAAGGCGTACGAGCTTTGGGTGATTGTGGGCGATGCAGCACCCGTGTCGCTTGGGGTGCTGGAGGCGCCACAGATTTCGCGGGCGGTGCCTGATCTGCCAATCGGTGCGGTGCTGGCGATCAGTCTGGAACCGACGGGCGGATCGACCACGGGTGCGCCGACCGGGCCGGTATTGGTGACGGGTGTTATCACAGATGCGTGATTGGGCGGGCCGGGCTGAAACTTTGGCCCAAACCCCTGCGTAGCTTTCGGTGTGAGGCAGGGATTGGCCCTGCCCTTTACCCCGGAGAGACCCGATGAAACTTCGTTTTGCAACCCTGACTGCTGTTTT
>JBAVTI010000245.1:0-3117 GCA_049696055.1 Paracoccaceae bacterium
ATATTCGGCTCATCCTCGATCAGCAAGACATGCTGAGCCATTGCGCCGCCCCTCCCTGACCTCAAACCCTGTCGCCAAGGCCTCCCTGCCCCGACTATCGGCATTTATCCGCCCGCTGTCAAAACCCGATCGCGCGCGCCCCCTCCGCAAGCCCCACCTCGGCCAGTCCCGCTTCGGCCAAAATAGAAGGCTCCCGCCGCGCCGGGCAATTCCCTTGCGGGCAAATCCGACAGGTGCTGCCCACCCGCAGCACCTCGCCCCCTGCGGCCCCGGTGTCAGGCTCCACCAGCATCGCCGCCAGCCGCAGCTCCGGCCCGCCAAATCCCGCCGGAAACTGCTGCTGACAAAACGCCTGCACCCGGAACCGTCGCCCGCCCCGCCCCGCCGTCTCGATCCGCGCCGCAACCGGCGTCATCGGCCGCCCCAACGCCGCATAAAGTGGCCAAAGCGCACAAGCCGCCCCAAACCGCGGCGGCGCAAACCCCTCCACCGGCTTGCGGAATATCAGTGTCCCCGACGCGTCACAGATCACCAAGCCAATCTGCGCCGCTGACCCCAAATCTGGCCCCAAATCTGGCCCCGAATTGGGTAACGTCGCCAACCGCCGCATCACCGTCAGGATCGGCACCCCAAACTCCGCCGCCAACACCGCCGGATCGCGCCCCAACACCAGCAGCGCCGCCTGAAACCGCAACAGCGGCAACGCGGCCACATCGGCCCGCGCTTGGGCCACCCATGCCCGCGCCAGAACCCGCGCCGCCCCCGAGGCCAATTCCCCCAGCTCCGCCTCAACCGAACCACCGGTTTCCAGCGCCGCCAAATGCCAGCCCCGCGCCGCCAACCAACCGTCCAACTCTTCTTGCGGCGAGGCTATCCCCGCTTCCTCAGCCTGATCCGAGCCATCCAGATAGGCCACCAGCGCCTCAGCCCCCGCCGCCAGCCGCTCGCTGTCGCTGTGCAGATTGGCATGAAACCGCGCCCGCCATTCCGGCTCGATATCCTCGGTTTCGGCCAAAATTGTCGCGGTAGACCGTACCGAGCTTAACGCCGACAGCACCTCATGCAACGCCGCCGACAGATGCGGGTCATGCGCGATCCGGTCGTTCAACGCCGCCAACGCCCGCTCCAACTGCTCCACCCGCCGATGCGCCCCCGCCAACACCGCAGCCCAGCCCGGAAACCGGCCAACAAAGTCCTCCGCCCGGTCCACTTCCGCCCGCGCGCCCACATCCCCCGCCGCCGCCGCCCGCAAATCCTCGATCAAAGCACCCTCGGCCCCCGCCTCCAGTGCTGCCATCTCAATGCCCAACACCGCCGCCAACCGCGCCAGAACCTGCGCCCCGATGCGCCGTCGGTTATGCTCGATCAGGTTCAGATACGACGCCGAAACCCCCGCAGCCTTCGCCACATCCGCCTGCCGCAACCCCAACGCCAACCGCCGCTCCCGCACCCGGCTTCCCGTCAACGCATTCACCGGCATCGGCCATCCCCCACATTTGCCTCCCCATTTTACACATCCCGAAAATCTTTACAATTTTCAGAAAACTTTCCTTTCTTCTGTTCAAAAATATCCCCGGGGATGGGGTCCGGGGAAGGGGCAGGCAGCCCCTTCCCCGGCTTTTGGGATAGGGGATTGGAAGCCACAAACAGCCCCTTCCCCGGCCCTCGTCCCCCAAACACCCCATATAAAAAAGGGGCGCGCCTCGCAGCACGCCCCCCCTTCGTCAATCAGGCAAAAAACCCTTACTGCAGCGCATTGTCCGTCACCACATGGGTCCAGGCCCCCTCAGGCGCTTTGGAAATCACCGGATCCGACCCGCCCGCCAACAGCTTGTCGACTGTGCGCTGATAATCCGCCTCGTCCAGCGCGCCGTTCGATCCCGCCGTCAGCTTGGCAATCTCGCCCATCATCCGCTTTTGATGCGCCTCGGTCTGCGCCCCGGTCGCGTCGTTCTCCAGCACGATCATCGCCGCTTCGTCCGGATTGGCCTCAGCCTCTTTCCAGCCCTTCATCGAAGCGCGCACAAACCGCACCATCTTGTCTTCAAACGCCGGATCGGCAAGCTTGTCTTCCATCACATAAAGCCCGTCTTCCAGCGTCGCCACACCCTGCTCTTCATACTTGAAGGTCACCAGATCCTCGGGCTTGATCCCGGCATCAATCACCTGCCAATATTCATTGTAGGTCATGGTCGACACGCAAGCCGCCTGCTTTTGCAACAGCGGATCGACGTTGAAACCCTGCTTCAGCACCGTAACCCCACCCTCCGAGCCATCGGTCTTCAACCCAAGCGAGCCCATCCAGTTCAGGAACGGATACTCGTTGCCGCCAAACCAAACCCCCAGCGTCTTGCCCGCGAAATCCGCAGGCGTCGCCACGCCAGACTCCTTCAAACAGGTCAGCATCATGCCCGACGATTTGAACGGCTGCGCAATGTTCACCAGCGCCAAGCCCTTTTCGCGTGCCGCCAGCGCCGATGGCATCCAGTCCACCACCACATCCGCGCCACCGCCCGCAATCACCTGCGTCGGCGCCACGTCCGGCCCGCCCGGAAGGATCGTCACATTCAGCCCCTCGGCCTCATAAAACCCTTTGGCCTGCGCCACGTAGTAACCGGCAAACTGCGCCTGCGTCACCCATTTCAACTGCAGCGTCACATCATCCGCCGCCTGTGCAGCTGTCGCTGCAAATGCCACCAAAAACGTGCTGGTAAGTAGTTTCTTCATTGGTCAACCTCCAAGTTGATGCCCTTCAGGGCTTGTTAATTCCGCTGTGAGGGGTGCCAGAACGTCACCCCCTTCTCAATCAGCGCGATCACCCCATAAAAGGCCGATCCCGCAATCGCCGCAACCGCAATCTCGGCCCAGATCATATCAAGGCCAAGCCGCCCGATCTCTGCCGTGATGCGAAACCCCATGCCACGGGTCGGGCTGCCAAAGAATTCGGCAACAATCGCCCCGATCAGCGCCAAAGTAGACGCAATCTTCAAACCGTTGAAAATGAACGGCATCGCCGCTGGCAGCCGCAGCTTCCAAAGCGCCTGCCAGTAACTCGCGCCCCAGGTCGCCATCAGGTCGCGCTGCATCCGCTCCGACGCCTGCAACCCCGCCACCGCA
>JBAVTI010000246.1:0-3110 GCA_049696055.1 Paracoccaceae bacterium
GGCCGATAGTGAAGCGGTTACTGGGTTCAAGATGGCGTTGCGGGGGATCCGTCGGGGAACCAAACGGCCTCGTCACCCCGATCAGGTCAGCCCAAGCTGAAACAGGGCACTCATCCGCGCCGCCGCCCGAGGGCAAGTGCGGTATTTGGCCAAGACTTCGAACTGGTGTGGGCCGGCCTTCGCGTGGGCGTTTGACAGCAAGGGCGGCTGCAATCGGGCCAAATTGCCTGCACCCAATTTGCCCACTCTCCTATCCGGGAACACCCTCACCCCACGGGTGCATCCGCGCGCATCAACCCCTCGGCCTTTAGATCTGCCCACAGTTCCGCCGGAATAACCACCGTTGCGGCCACCAAATTCGCATCCACCTCTGCCACCCCCTGCCCGCCGGGGATCACCGAAACCACCGCCGGGTGGCAAAGCGGAAACTGGAACGCCGCATCCACCATCCGCACCCCATGGCGCACGCAAACCGCCTCGATCCGCGTCACCTTATCCAACACCCACTGCGGCGCCGGATCATAGTTATAAAACGCCCCCGGCCGCGCACCCGTCGCCAACACGCCAGAGTTATAGGGTCCGCCAACCACAACCCCGATCCCGCGCTGCACTGCCAAAGGCAGAAATGTCTCCAATGCCTCTTGTTCCAAAAGCGTATAGCGACCCGCCAGCAAAAACAGATCAAAATCCCCGCGCTCCGCCATCCACTGGCAGGGCTGCCACTCATTTACCCCCGCCCCAAACGCCTTGATAACCCCCTGATCACGCAGGGAAACCAATGCGCGATAGCCCCCCGTCATCAACTCGGCCAACTTGGCATCCAGCGCCGCTTGAGTCTTGTGATTGAACACATCCAGATCATGCGCGAACAGCGCATCAATCCGGTCCAACCCCAACCGCTCCAGCGAAAACGCGACCGACCGCATCACCCCATCATAGCTGTAATCGTACACCTCCTTGCGGTTCGGCACCTCGAAAAACTTGCCAATGCAATCGCGCTCTTCCCCGGCTTTCGGCAACCGCAACAACCGCCCGATCTTGGTTGACAGCACATAACTATCCCGCGGTTTTCCCCGCAAAAACCGGTTCAACCGCGTCTCCGACAATCCCAACCCATAAAGCGGTGCTGTATCAAAATACCGCACCCCTTGCGCCCACGCCCGCTCCAGCACCGCCTGCGCCGCGTCATCGCTGATTGCGCGATACAAATTGCCGATCGGTGCCGCCCCAAACCCCAGTTCGGTAAACGCCAAACCGCCATTTCCCAGCCGATCCCAAGCCCGTGTCTTCAATTGCATACCACCCTCCATCTTGTCTAACATGCTAGTATGAATCAGGCGGCACCGCACCTAATACCGCGCAGCGCCACCGCAAAATCGGGGACGATATGAACAATTTCATCAAAACCTTTGGCCCCGGTAAACCGGTAATCGCCATGGTCCACCTTGGTGCCCTTCCCGGCACCCCGCTTTATGACGCGCAAGCGGGCATTACCGGCCTGTTGAAATCCGCCCGCGCCGACCTGCTCGCGCTGCAAGCCGCAGGTTTTGACGCCGTCATGTTCGGCAACGAAAACGATCGCCCCTACGAGTTCAAGGTCGATACCGCCTCCACCGCCACCATGGCCGCCATTATCGGCCAACTCCGCTCTGAAATCACCGTTCCGTTCGGCGTCAATGTCCTGTGGGATCCGATGTCCACAATTGCCCTTGCCGCCGCCACCGGCGCGCAGTTCGTGCGTGAAATATTCACCGGCACCTATGCCTCCGACATGGGCCCATGGAACCCAAACGCGGGCGAAGCGATGCGTTACCGGGGCCGCCTGAACCGCCCCGATCTGGCAATGCTTTACAACGTCAGCGCCGAATTTGCCGACAGCCTTGATCGCCGCCCGCTGCCAGACCGCGCCCGCTCGGCTGTGTTCTCCAGCATTCCCGACGCCGTCCTTGTCTCGGGCCAAATCACCGGTGAGGCCGCTAGAATGGAAGACCTCGAGGCCGTCAAATCCGCCCTCCCCAATACCCCGGTCCTCGCCAATACCGGCGTCAAACACGCCACCATCGCCGATGTCCTGCGCGCCGCTGATGGCTGCATCGTTGGTTCCGCCCTGAAATATGATGGCCACACCTGGAACGCCATCGACCCTGACCGCGCCGTCGATTTCATGGCCAAAGCCCGCGCCGCTCGCGGTGGCAAATGATGCTGTCCCGCCTGCGCCAATCGCTGACCGACCTCATGCTGATCCCCGGTCTTTCCGGCCACGAAGAACGCGTCGCCGCCCACATCCGCGCGCAGCTTGCCGCCCTCAATATCTCCACCAAGACCGACCGCCTGGGAAACCTCATCGCCACCTTCCAAGGCGACCCCGCCACCCCCTCGGTCATGCTCTTCACCCACATGGATCAGCTTGGCTTCTTCGTCCGCCAAATCACCCCTGATGGCCTGATCCACGTCGAACGCATGGGCGGCGTCTCCGAACGCGCCATGGCCGCCCAAGCCGTCACCCTTTGTGTGGCCCCCGGCCGCGACGTGCAAGGCATCATCATGAACAAAGCCCACCACGCCACCACGCCTGACGAAAAATACCACGTCCTGCCGACACCAAAGATTACCATCGACACCGGTCACGGCTCCAAATCCGCGGTCGAGGCTGCCGGCATCAAGATCGGCACCCCCGTCACCTACACCCCCCGCGTCATCCCGTTGGCAGGCAACCGCATCGCCGGAACCTCGGTTGACGACCGCGCCGGATGCGCCGTGTTGCTGGAAATCGCCGCCGCCCTGATATCCCGCAAAACCGGCCCCACCGTTCACCTTGTGTGGACCGTGCAAGAGGAATTCAACCTGCGTGGCGCCCAAACCGCCGCCCAAACCCTGCGCCCCGATATCGCCATCCAGATCGATCTGATGCTTGCTACCGATACTCCCGATATGGCCGACCGCGGCGAGATGACGCTCGGCGGCGGCCCCGGCATTTCGCTCTATTCCTTTCACGGCCGCGGCACGCTCAACGGCGTCATCCCACACCCCGCCATGGTTCACCTCTTTGAAGCTGCGGCAGAACAGGCAAAAATACCGCTGCAGCGCTCTGCCCAGATCGGCGTGCTGAC
>JBAVTI010000247.1:0-13912 GCA_049696055.1 Paracoccaceae bacterium
GGACCTGTCAGCATCAGAATGTTGACCACGACGCTGAACACGAAAACGGCAAGGATCAACCCGTTCGATTCGCGTCTTGCGGCGCGCAGTTCGGCCAGACCGGGGGCCAGATCATTGCGGCTCATATTTAACCTTTCGTGCCATGCTGCCCGCTGAGGCGGATCGGCAAAATTCTTCCTGCGTCACTGTTTCGCCACGTATCACAGTTGTCTTGTGTCGTTGTGGACCTTATGCCTTGTCATCCGTCTTAAAAAGCGTTGATTGACCGGATGTTTGGGCAGGACACTAAGAAGATGAGCTTTGGAATTCCATTGTTTTTTGCGGCGTTGACCAAAAAAGGCAAGCGTGTTGCGCGGGTTAGGCCTGCGGTTGGTTGTGTGGCGATATTTTGCGTCTTGTCTGCCTGTGCGGTGCCTATCCCGCCTGCCGGAATCAATGACCCTGATGAGGCCAAGAACCGCGAGATCCATGCCTTCAACGTGGCGCTGGACAAATCTTTGGTGCGGCCGATTTCGCAAGGCTATGGCAAGATACCGGTGCCGGTGCAGCGTGGCGTATCCAATTTTTCGGGCAACCTTGATCTGCCGGGCGAAGTGGTGAACCATGTTTTGCAGGGCCGCCCCGGCCCGGCGCTGCAAAATACCCTGCGATTTGCGGTGAATACGGTCGTGGGCATTGGCGGGTTGTTTGACCCGGCAACCGCGATCGGCATTCCGGAAGAAGAAACTGACTTTGGCGAGACGCTGCATGTCTGGGGCGCGGGCGAGGGGGCATATGTCGTGCTGCCGGTGCTCGGTGCCTCGACCGAACGCGATGCAGTGGGCACGATTGTGGATATCGTGATGAACCCGGTCAGCAGGCTGGTTCCATCGCCGGAAAGCTATATTGGCACCGCTGCCAAGGTTGGATCAAAACTTGGTGATCGGGGGCGGTTTGCGGCCACGATCGACTCTATATTGTATGGTAGCGCGGACGGGTATGCGCAAATGCGGCTGCTCTATCTGGAAAAGCGCCGTTACGAACTTGGCCAGACCGGCGGTGTGAGTGATGATAACTTTGAGGATCCCTATGCGGAATAATAATCTTTCCCGTCGCACGGTGTGTGCGGCCCTGGTTGGTGGCGTGGCTGTGGCAACCCTGCCGATGCCTGCGCTGGCGCTTGATCTGGCTTCGGCCCGCGCGCTGATTGACAAGGCTATTGGCGAGGTGAACCGGGTCATCAGTTCGGGCAAGCCCGAAGCGGCGATGATCAAGGATTTCGAAGGCATCTTTGCACGCTATTCCGATGTGCCGACAATCGCACGTTCGGCCCTTGGGGTTGCATCGAAATCGGCGACGCCGGCGCAGATGAAGGCGTTTACCAAGGCCTATCAGGGCTATATCGGGCGTAAATACGGACGTCGTTTCCGCGAGTTCATTGGCGGCACGATCGAGGTTGTCGATGCGCGGCCATTGAAATCGTATTTCGAGGTGATCTCGGTAGCGCATTTGCAGGGTGAAGCGCCGTTCGATCTGCGGTGGCATGTGTCGAACAAGTCGGGCAAGGATTTGTTCTTCAATATCATCATCGAAGGCGTGAACATGCTGGCATCCGAGCGTACCGAGATCGGCTCGCTGCTGGATTCCAAGGGCGGCAATATCGACAAACTGATTGCGGCGCTGAAAACAATCTAAGCCGGATTTCGGGTTGAAAAAGGGGCGTGGCCAGCGATGGCCGCGCCCTTTCTCATTGGCTTAGAGCGGATTGCATTCAATCTGATTCAGATTGAAAGCAATCCAAGACCAGAGCAGGCTCAGAATGTTGCGCGATGCGCTTTATCGCAAGAACCCGATAAAGCGCAACACGCTCAGTTGTTGTTGCCAATCCCGCCCAGAACCTCTTTCAGAATTTGCTCGGCCAGATCGGCTTCATTCTGAACCGGGGCTTGTTGAACCGGGGCCTGGGTTTGGCCTTCGGGCTGCACCGGTTGGGTCGAGGCGGTGTCGGGATTTGGCGGCAGGCGTGGTTCGGGGATGATCATCGGTAGCGGCGTGGCGGGCAGGCCCTCGTGAACCCGCAGCATCACTTCGTGCCAGATCTCGGCAGGCAAGCCGCCACCGGTGACGCCGGTCAGTTCCTTGTTGTCGTCGTTGCCCATCCAGACGCCAGCCACATAATCGGCGCTGAAACCAATGAACCACGCATCGCGCGCGCCTTGGGTTGTGCCGGTTTTACCTGCTACCTGACGGTCTGCCAGACGGGCGCGGCCACCGGTGCCGTTTTCAACGACTTGCGTCATCATATAGGTCAGAAGCTGGGCTGCCTCGGTTGAAATGACGCGTTCACCGATACCACCGTCTTGGCCGATCAGCGGCGTGTCTTCGCCCTGCAGACGCAGTTCGATGAGGCCATAGGGTTTGACTGCGCTGCCGCCGTTAAGGATGCCCGCGTAGGCACCGGTCATTTCCAGCAGGGTGGATTCGGATGCTCCAAGGGCAAGGGCTGGACCCGCCGCAAGATCGCTTTGAATGCCAAAATCATTCGCGACTTTGCGGACGGCTTCGCGACCCGCTGCCTCGGACACACGGACAGCAGGGATATTGCGGCTTTCGGCCAGGGCTTGGGTCAGGGTCATCATGCCCTTGAATTTGTGATCGTAATTTTCCGGTGTCCACGGACCGGAGCCGGCGATGCGGATGGTCAGCGGGGTGTCTTGCACATAGTCGGCGGGGCTAAAACCAAGATCAAGTGCTGCGGCATAAACGAAGGGTTTGAACGCCGATCCGGTTTGACGTAGGGCCTGGGTGGCACGGTTGAACGAACCTGCCTCTTCGATTTTGCGGCCTCCAACCATGGCGCGCACGGCACCATCGGCAGACATCACGACAATGGCGGCTTGGGCCTTGGAACCCGGTTTGACCTTGGTTTCAAACACATATGCAAGCGCATCTTCGGCGGCTTTTTGCAGGCCTTGATCCAGCGTGGTGTGGATGATGACATCTTCGGTGGTGTCTTTGGTCAAGAACGACGGGCCACTTTCCATGACCCAATCAGCAAAGAAACCACCGGATTTGGTGGCGGCGGCTTCGGACAATTGCGCGGGGTTGGCTTTTGCATCCGCTACTTCGGCATCGGTAAGGTAGCCCTGTTCGGCCATCAGCCCGACAATCACCCCGGCGCGGTCTTGTGCGCGTTGAAGGTTGTTGGTGGGGGCGTATTTCGATGGGGCTTTCAAAAGGCCTGCCAACATCGCCGCCTCGGCCGGGTTCACCTGATTGGCGGATTTGCCGAAATACCTTTGGGCCGCAGCCTCGAACCCGCGCGCGCCTGCGCCAAGGTAGGCGCGGTTAAAGTAGATGGTCAGGATGTCGGCCTTGGAATATTTCCATTCCATCGCCATGGAATACGGGATTTCCTTGACCTTGCGCCAGATGCCCCCGGCGCGACAGTCTTCTTCATACGCGGTTTCGGATTTCCATTTACTGGGATCGTAGGTGACGCCCAAGCAAAGCAGTTTGGCGACCTGTTGAGTGATGGTCGAGCCACCATTGCCACTAAGCGGGCCGCGGCCTTCGGAAAGGTTGATGCGCACCGCCGAGGCAATACCGCGCGGCGAGATGCCAAAATGGCTGTAAAAGCGTTTGTCCTCGGTGGCGACGACGGCGTTGCGCAGGTAGGGCGATACAGTATCCGAAGTAATCTGACCGCCAAAGGTTTCGCCACGCCATGCAAACACCGTGGCATTGCGGTCGAGCAGCGTTACCGAGCCGCGGGCGCGGGCGTCCAGCAGCGTGGTGAGTTCAGGCAGTTGTTGTTCGAAATAGAAGGTGGCACAGGCCAGAATGAAGCCGACGACAAAGGTTACACGCCAGCCTACGCCCCAGACGATGCGCCAGATCAGCCCGAAGAAGCCAAAGATAAAACCCATGATCAACCCATGTTTGCGGACCGGCTTGCGCGGGGCGCGCTTGCGGGGGCTTGGCTTGCCGGGCGGGCTTGGTGGTTTGCCGCCGCCCTTGGGGGCGGCATAGCGCCGATCTGCCACCATGGGGCTGCGCCCCTTACTCGTCCCTGCCATGCCGTCACTGCCCGTATTTCGGTTTCGTTATTTTGCCGAAGCTTACCTTGTGCGGGCTGGATTGTAGAGACCTGCATGAAGTGATTCGAGTCTCAGATATGCTTAAAAATCGGGCATGCTGCCTAAAAAGTGCAAAATTTATGCAAAATAGGCGGAATGCTGCCCCTGCATAGGGTGCCTCTTTCTTGTGCTGCAGGTGCGAAGGCCGCCTTCTGTCTGCACAAGGCCTGTGAGGGGCCATCTGCCAACGAAGGGGAGTGCCAGGTGAAACTCATCATTGCAGCAATCAAGCCGTTCAAGCTGGAGGAGGTCCGCGAGGCGCTGACCACCATCGGCGTGCGCGGCATGATGGTGACCGAGATCAAGGGATTTGGCTCGCAGTCGGGTCACACCGAGATCTATCGAGGCGCGGAATATGCCGTGAATTTTGTGCCGAAGATGCGGCTTGAAATGGTGGTCAGTGATGCGCTGGCCGAACAGGTAGTGGCCACCATTGCCGCGACCGCCAAGACTGACAAGATCGGCGACGGCAAGATTTTTGTGCTGGACGTTGAACATGCCGTGCGGGTGCGCACCGGTGAAACCGATGACGACGCGCTGTAATTAAAGCCGCGACACATTACGGAAGGGTAGAAAAAGATGAGACTGAAGAACCTATCTTCCATCGCGGCGCTTGGCCTTGTGGCCGGGTTGTACGCGATGCCAAGTCTGGGGCTGGCCCAGGAAATTCCCGCGCCTACAGTGGATAAAGGCGATGTTGCCTGGATGTCGATTTCGTCGGTTCTGGTGCTGTTGATGACGGTGCCAGGGCTGGCGCTGTTTTACGGTGGCCTTGTGCGCACCAAGAACATGCTGGCGGTTATGACGCAGGTGTTTGCGATCTCGGCGGTGATGGCTGTGATCTGGGTGCTCTATGGCTATTCGATGGCATTCACCGACGGCGGATCCATGAATTCCTATGTTGGCGGGTTTTCCAAGATTTTCCTCAAAGGGGTTGATCTGACGACGCTGGCGGCGACGTTTTCCAACGGGGTTTATCTGCCGGAATACAGCTTTGTGATCTTTCAGATGACTTTTGCGATGATCACCCCCGGCTTGATTGTGGGTGCCTTGGCAGAGCGGGTGAAGTTCTCGTCGCTGATGGTTTTTTCGATCCTGTGGGCGACGTTCATCTATTTCCCGATGGCGCACATGGTTTGGTGGTGGGGCGGCCCGGATACACTGGCAGCGGGGGCGATTGCCCTGGCAGCGGCAGGCACTGACCAAGTGGCGATTGATGCAGCGAATGCAATGATCGGCGCCAATGGCATGTTGTTCAACTGGGGTGCGCTGGACTTTGCGGGTGGCACGGTTGTGCATATCAACGCCGGTATTGCGGCACTGGTTGGCGCGATTGTGCTGGGGCCACGGATCGGATTTCGCAAGGAATCGATGGCACCGCATTCGTTGACGATGACGATGATCGGGGCTGCACTGCTGTGGGTTGGCTGGTTTGGCTTCAACGCCGGGTCGAACCTCGAGTCGAATTCAGTGACTGCGCTGGCGATCATCAACACCTTTGTGGCCACAGCCGGGGCTGCAGTGGGCTGGTTGTTCATTGAATGGATCATGAAGGGCAAGCCGTCGATGCTGGGTCTGGTATCGGGTGCAGTGGCAGGTCTGGTCGCGGTAACGCCGGCAAGCGGCTTTGCCGGGCCGGTAGCGTCGATGTTCCTGGGGATGTTTGCGGGCGTCGTCTGCTTTATCTTCGTCGCCTACATCAAGAACATGTTCAAGATCGACGACGCGCTGGATGTGTTCGGCATTCACTGTGTGGGCGGGGTTATCGGGGCGCTTGCGACAGGCATTCTGGTGAACCCGGCTTTGGGTGGTGCGGGGATCCCGGACTATCTAAGCGTTCCGGGCACGTTGCAGGTGGCACCCTATGTGTTTGCGACCGCGTTTATGGCGCAGGCGAAGGCTGTCGTGTTCACGCTGCTGTTCTCGGGGATTGGATCCTACATCTTGTTCAAACTGATCGACATGACCATGGGTCTGCGCGTGAAGGAAGACGTCGAGCGCGAAGGTCTGGATCTGGCTGAACACGGCGAACGGGCTTACAATATGTGAGTGTGCCGGGCCGGGGTTCGCGCCTTGGCCCGTGTTTGCGGGCGTGGTTCCTCCCCTCATCCGACCGCAACGAAAAGGCCCAAGCGATTGCTTGGGCCTTTTGGTGTTGCGGGTGCTGTCGGTCGGGGCATCGAGCCCCACCCGACAGCCTTGGGTCGCAACCGGAAAGGTGCGATATGCGACCGGGGGCGGAGCCTCCGGCGGGGATATTTGGACCAGAAAGAAAGCGCAAAGATGATTTAGCTGCGGAGCACTTGGGCGACGGCGCGGGCGAGAATGGGAACGGTTTTGGTGTTCAGGCCAGCGATGTTCAGGCGTGAGTCGCCGACCATGTAGATGCCGTGTTCGGCACGCAGGGTTTCGACCTGTTCGGCGGTGAGGCCGAGGCGCGAGAACATGCCACGGTGCTGGCTGATGAAATCGAAACGGGAAGAGTTCGTTTCAAGGCGCAGGGCATCCGCAAGGGATTGGCGCAGGGAAAGCATGTTGAGGCGGACTTCTTCAAGTTCCGCCTTCCATTCGGCGGTGAGGGTGGCGTCTTCGAGAATCATCGTCACCAGTCGCGCGCCATGGTCGGGCGGGAAGGAATAGTTTTGACGGTTGAGGAAGGCGAGGTTGCCTTGTGTGGTGGGTTTCATCGCTGCATCGGGAGAGATGGCGATCAGCACGCCGGTGCGTTCGCGGTAGATGCCGAAGTTCTTTGAACAAGATGCAGCGATCAGCAGTTCGGGGCAGGTCTTGGCGACAAGGCGGGTGGGGGCTGCGTCGACCTCGAGCCCGTCACCAAAGCCCTGGTAGGCGAGGTCGATAAAGGGAATCGCCTGCTTTGCGTTCAGGAGGGCGGCGGTTACGGCCCATTGATCCAGCGTCAGGTTGGCCCCGGTCGGGTTGTGGCAGCAGCCGTGCAGCAAGACCACATCGCCGGGCTTGAGGGCGGCGAGGTCCGCCTGCATACCGGTGAAATCGACAGCGCCCGTGGTGGCGTCAAAGTAACGGTATTCGGCCATCGCAATGCCAAGATAGCGGATGATCGACGGGTGGTTGGGCCATGTCGGGTTAGAAATCCACACCGTGGCGGTGGGCGATGCGAGTTTGATAAGTTCGAGCGCCTGGCGGATGGCACCGGTGCCGCCGGGGGTCGCAACCGAGGCGATACGGTCGGAGGAAACCGCACCCGCAAGGATCATTTGCGCCATGGCGGCGTTGAAGGCGGGTTCGCCCGCAAGGCCGGTATAGGTTTTGGTTTTCTCGGTTTCCCACAGGATCTTTTCGGCGGATTTTACCGCCCGCATCACCGGCGTCAGGCCCGTGGCATCTTTGTAGACACCAACGCCGAGATCGATTTTATCGGTGCGCGGATCATCCTTGAACATCTGGATCAGTTGCAGGATTTTGTCGGCGGGTTGCGGTTTGAGAGCGTTCAGCATGGGGTTATCCTTTTGCAACCTTTAGATCTTCGTACATGCCCCATTCGGCCCATGAGCCATCATAAAGCGCGTGATTGCGGTGGCCGATGCGTTCCAAGGCGAGGTCGAGAATTGCGGCAGTGATGCCAGAGCCGCAGGTGGTGATGGCGGGCTTTGAGAGATCAACCCCGGCGGCAATAAAAGCGGCGCGCAGAGCGTCGGGGGATTTCAGAGTGTTGTCGGGGTTCAGAAGCGTACTGAAAGGCACGTTTTTCGAGCCGGGGATATGGCCGGAACGCAGGCCGGGGCGAGGCTCGGGGGCTTCGCCCTTAAAACGGGGGGCAGAGCGGGCGTCGATAATTTCGGCCTCGGCCAGTTTGGCGGCGTGGGCGACTTGGGTCACGTCTTTCACCAGCGCGTTCTGGCGCTGGACGGTGATGTGGCGATCTCGCACCATGGGGGGCATGTCTTCGATCTCGCGGCCCTCGGCGCGCCATTTGGGCAAGCCGCCATCCAGCACGGCGACATCGGTTTTGCCCATCAGCCGAAACGTCCACCACACGCGGGGAGCGGAAAATACCCCCGTGCTGTCGTAGACAACCACCTGATGGCCGTCACCGATACCCATGGCGCGCATCCGCGAAATGAACTTCTCGGTCGGCGGGGCCATGTGTGGCAGGGTCGAGCGTTGATCCGAGATTTCGTCAATGTCGAAAAAGCGCGCGCCGGGGATATGAGCGTCATCATATTCGGCGCGGGCGTTGCGGCCGCTGTCGGGCATCAGCCACGAGGCATCTAGAATACGTAGATCGGGGTCTTTCAGGTGGGCTGCCAGCCAATCGGTAGAGACCAGCGTCTTGGGATCATCTGAGGGGCGGGTTTGGGTCATGCTGCAGGGCTCCTCGCGGCTACTAGGTGACTTGTAGCGTTTTGCATTTTCCGCGCATCACAAATCGCCTCAGGATCGGGCGTTTCCTGATATCCGGTGCGTCATGTGAAACGCAAAACGCTTTAATCACAGCCGAGGGGTCAGGCAAGCGGTTAGGTGGTGTGGCGCGGGCAGCGCGCGGATGCCCGCACCATTGGATTACTTGTTCATCATGTTCTTGATGACGCCGACGATGGCCATCAAGGCCCCGCCGCCAACGCCGCCAGCGGCGAGTTGGCCAATGATTGCGCCGATATCCATGCCGCCAGCAGCACCAGCTGCGTCGGCAACGCCACCCGCACCCAACATGCCAAGAAGTTGACCGCCAAGGCCACCGCCAAGAATGCCGACGATCGAGTTGCCAAGCGTGCCAAGGCTAAGGTTCTTTAGCAGACCGCCCGCAACATTACCGCCGACAGCGCCAGAGATAAGGCTAATGATAAGTTGTTCCATGATACTCGTTCCCTTTTCCATCGGGCTTGATGCCCGTTAGGTTTGACTGAACGCAAAAAAAACCGCGTCAGATGAGACAGAGTGTCGCAGATTTAGTGGTTAACGGCAATGGTGACGCAAGATCAACCTAGTTATGCGCCTTTAGCAGGCGTTGCTTATCGCGGTTCCAGTCACGGGCCGCTTCGGTTGCGCGCTTGTCGTGGTTCTTTTTGCCCTTGGCGATACCAAGTTTAATCTTCACGATGCCGCGGTCGTTGAAATACATTTTCATGGGCACGATGGTCATGCCTTCGCGACCCACTGCGTTCCACAAGCGAGAGAGTTCTTTCTTGGAAACCAATAGCTTGCGGCGGCGGCGTTCGTCGTGGCCAAAGGTTTTGGCCTGAACGTAGGGGGCGATGTAGCTATTGATCAGCCACAGTTCGCCGCCCTCAACCGATGCATAGCTTTCGGCGATGTTGGAACCGCCTTTGCGCAAGGATTTCACCTCGGAGCCGTAGAGCATGATTCCGGCCTCGAGATCACTTTCGATGAAGTAATCAAACCGCGCGCGGCGGTTTTCTGCGATGAGTTTGGAATTGGGATCGGATTTTTCGGCCATGATCCGTGTGAGATAGGCGAGGGGCGTGGCAGAGTCCAGATCCGGGTGCGGGTGGCTGTTAATCCGAATTGGCGGATTTTCGGTTTGTCGGCTATAATGAAGGCATTGAATTTCTTCGAACACGCCATTTTTGAAGGAGGTATCGATGACCAACTACATCATAACGACGGATCAGATCAGCACGACTGGCAATGGGATTGTACTCGCCAACGCTTATGACACGTTGTTTGTCGGAAGGAACGCAACGCTGGGCAGCACCTTCCTTTCGGGGCGCGGCGTGGTGATGCAGGGTGTTGGGCAGCAGGTCAGGGTAGCTGGGGCCGTAGTCGGGTTGCTCGGTGTTGAATTGCTGGGGCCAAGCGGCGAAATCAGTGTCTTTTCGGGCGGTGTGATAAGTTCTGCGGGAACCGCCTTGGCCCTGACTGGCTTTGGCGTGGTGACGAATGCGGGCACGATTTCGGGATCGCGTGGGATCTATGCCGGTGGCTCGGCATCGGTCACCAACTCGGGCAGCCTAAGTGGCGGAAGCGATGCTATCTTTATCATTGGCGACGGGGTGCTGGATAATCTTGGAACCATTTCGGGCACCGGCACTGCCGTCTTCATTAACGGTGCAGCAGCGATCCGCAACTTTGGCAGCATTGTCGGCGGCGTTGCCAGTCAAGCCGGTGACGATACGGTCATCAATCGCGGGTTGATCACCGGGAACGTTGCGTCCGGGGCGGGGGTTGATCTGGTCGATACCGATAGCGGGCGGATTGAGGGGGTCGTCTTTTTGGGCGCAGGCGATGATACTTTTATCGGGGGGGCGTTCAGCGACAAGGTCCGCGCGGATCAAGGGCGCGATGACCTAAGCGGTGCCAGTGGTGACGATTACTTTATTGCAGTGAATGCTGATGGGAATGACCGGATTGATGGAGGAGCGGGCGCGGATACCTACGACGCGCGGTTGCTGACCACGACGCTTGTGTTGAACCTGACGATTGGCGTGGCACGCAATCTTGACGCAACAGACAGTCTGACCGGAATTGAGAATGCGTTCGGCGGTGCTGGTGCGGACCGGATGAGTGGCAATGTGCTGAATAACATTTTGACCGGTGCCGGGGGGGCAGATTTACTAAGCGGCGCCGCAGGGGCAGACCGTCTGAACGGTGGGATCGGCGCAGATACGCTTTATGGGGGTGACGGGGCGGATGCGCTGCACGGTGGCGAAGGCCGAGATGTCTTGCTGGGCGGAACCGGCGATGACGTATTGTGGGGCAGCTATGATGTTGACATCATGTCAGGAAATAGCGGTGCAGACCGATTTGATTTCAATGATTTCGACGAGTTCTTGGTGGTAAGTGGATTGGGTCATGATCTGATTACCGATTTCACGCGTGGCCAGGATCTGATTGATCTTTCCACGATTGATGCAAACGGTACGTTAGCTGGCAACCAGGCGTTCAAGTTCGAAGGCACGGCGGCAGTGAATGCCTATGGCGATCTGGGTTATCGGTTTGCAGGTGGATACACCGTTATCTCGATCGGATTTAACACACCGACGGCCTATGATGTTTTGGTGCTGACGGGGAATATTGCATTGACGGCTGCCGATTTCTTGCTGTAACGGCGGGAAAAACCACTTCGATAACCGGCCGCATGGTAGGGGCGTAGTGAAGCCAAGAGTGCTATCGCCGGGAGAGGCCATGCTGATACAAATTGCGCTGGGTTCGTGCCTGTTGCTTGTTTCGATTCTGATCGGCGCGATTAGTGCTTCTGTACTGGAGGCCGCCTTTTCGCGCAGCCACGATTGGCTGATGCGCGAACCGCATCGACCCAAATTGATGCTGGTGGTGGCAGGGACAGGGGTTTCGGTATTGGGTATCATTACCATTGGTGTCTGGATTTGGGCGGTCACGCTTTACGGGCTTGGGATTCTTGCGACCTTTGAGGAAGCGATGTATTTTTCGTTGGTTGCCTATACCAGTTTGGGCTTAGGCGATGTGCTGTTACCGCATGAATGGCGGTTGCTGGCGGGGATGGCGGCGGCGAATGGGTTGTTGAACTTTGGCCTGCTGACGGCGCTGTTGGTCGAGGCGCTGCGGCATGTGCGATTGGGGCAGGTGGAAGTAAAGCGTAAGCGGGGCAGTTAGGGTTTGCGGGCGATCAGGGTGTAGCTCAGGGGTAGTTGGGCGGATTGGTCTTCGTATTTGTCGTATTCCACCTCGCGGTTGGAATGCGGGTGTTCTGTCAGGCGGGCGATGGTCAGGCCGGACGCCGCACAGGCGGTGATGATCTGGCCGAGCGTATGGATGAACCAGTAAGATGTGGGGGCGGCGCCTGCGTCGCTGCCGTCGTAGGTGATGGCATGTTGCAGGGCCACCGGGGTGGTGGCGAAATACGAGGTGGCGGGGGTGAAGGGGGTCTGGCCTTCGGGATCGAACATCTCGAGTATCGGGTGGGTTTCGTAGATCACAAGGGTGCCGCCGGGGACGAGCAGGCTGGCGACGGTGGCGAAAAAGCGCGGCAGGTCGGGCATCCAGTTCAAGACGCCAATGGTGATCAGCGCGATATCGTGGTTGCGCGGGATGTCTTTTGGCAAGTCGTAGATGTCGGCGCACAGGAACGGGCAGATTTGGTTGGCGATCTGGGCAAGCTGAGTGGCCTGGGCCAGAAAAGCGGCGGATTGGTCGATGCCTAGTGCGGCAATCGCGCCAAAGGCGGGCATCGACAGCAGCTCGCGTCCGTTGTTGCAGCCGATCTGAACGACGCGTTTACCCTTTGGATTCAGGCTATTAAAGGTGTCTGTCAGGGTTTTATCCAGCACCGAATAACCCGGAATGGCAAACTTGGTGCGCAATGTGGCCCAACCATCGCCTGCGGCATGAATGGGGGCCGAGGCATCCCATGCGGCACGGTTGGCAGCAGTGTAAGTAGCAAGATTTGCGGTGTCAGTCATCGTGGTCCCCGGGTTTTGGGCCAGCCTTGCGCATTGGTTCTGCCCTTGCAAGGGCGGGGATGCGCAAGGCTGGGGTTTGTGGCCGGGGCAACGGATCAGGCCATCCGCAGGGCAGCAGGCACAGGGCCGTCACGGTTTTCGATCCGGCGCAGCAGGGCGCGCGATTGCGCCAAATCAAGGCAGGTGAAATCGTCGCCTTGTGGCAAACGGGCCGGGCCGTGGATCATGGCAGGGCAATGCAGCAGGGTGCCAGAGTTGGCGTAGATCGCCTCGACTTGGGCAAACAGCGGGGTCAGCAGCTCAATCGGCTGGCTAAGGCTGACCCGTTTGGTGCCGCGAAACCCGGCCAAAGCGGCCGCGGGGATCAGGGCATGCAGCGTGTCAGGCAGTGCCAGATCGCCCAGCGTGTCGATCAGCAGATGTTGGTGTTCGGCCAGCATCAAGTCGGTGCAATTGTCAAACGCGCCGCCGGGGATGTGCAACAGGGTGGTTTGGTCCGATGGCAGCAGCCAGTTGCGGTCCAGCCCCAAGATGCGCACAAGGCCGCCGTCAAAACTGTGGATTGCATCGCCGCAGCGCAGCGATTCAACAGCGCGCCACCCGTTTGCCGTTTCGACAAGGGTGCCTGCAGTGATGCCGGTCGAGACGGAGGCGGCGGCCAAAGCGGGAGTGGCGGCAGTGCGGGTGATGTCTGACATGAACATTTTGGGTTCCTTCCTGGTGTTGGCTGTGTTGGGTTTAACACTTGTGGCGGTCAACCTGACCTTGTGCCCAACAAGCACCCGAAATTTGCCATTTTTTTGACTTGGCTGCGGCGTGGCTGCGGCATTGTTTTTCGCGGCAAAGCAATGCCGAACAGGGAACCGGATTGGCAGAAAAGTGCCGCTGGATTAGGGGTTTGTTAGGCATGAATTCTTCGGAAATCAGCAGATTGTCGCGGCGTCAGCAACGCTTTTGAAAGTGATTCGTGCGTTGGAAAGGCGGATTATCGGCGCGGTCTGCGGGCGCTGAGCAGGGTATAAAGCCCGGCCCCAACTATCACGGCGCTGCCTAACAGGGTCATCGTGTCGGGGCGTTCGGAAAACACCAACGTGCCAAGGACCAGCGCGAACACCAGCCGAGTATAGCGAAACGGGGTGATGACCGATACCTCACCCATTCGCATGGCGGCTGTAAGGGCATAATAGGCGGCGACGCCAAACACGGTGGCGGCGAAAAGTTGGGCAGTGGTGGTGGCGTCGGGAACACTTGCCCCGCCAGAAAACGCCAGCAGGGCGGCCCCGGTGGGTACCATCATCGCAAAGCCGTAAATGCCAAGTTGCAGGTTCGACAGGATTGGCGGCGCGGCGCGGGTGGCAAGGTCGCGGCCCGCAAAGCCGATCATCCCCAACACGGCAAGGATCGAGGCAGGGGTAA
>JBAVTI010000248.1:0-5247 GCA_049696055.1 Paracoccaceae bacterium
TGCGCCGTGTTCTCATCAATCGGCACCGGCTCACCGCCCAGAACCCCTGATAGCGGCGGTATCACCACCAGCGTCACCACCATCACCAGATCTTCGACCACCAGCCAGCCAACGGCGATTTTTCCCCGGTCGGTCGTCACCAAATTGCGCGCCTGCAACGCACTTAGCAGCACCACGGTTGACGCCACCGACAGCGACAGTCCAAAGATAATGCCGCCGCCAAGGCTCCACCCCATCATCTGGCCGACCAACGCGCCCACCGCCGTCGCCACCACGATCTGCACAATGGCCCCCGGTATCGCGATGGCCCTGACCGACAGCAAATCACGCAGCGAAAAGTGCAATCCCACCCCGAACATCAGCAAGATCACCCCCAGCTCTGCCAGTTCCCCCGCCAGTTTTTGGTCCGCCACAAACCCCGGCGTGAACGGCCCGATCACCACCCCAGCCGCCAGATATCCCGCCAGCAACGGCAAGCGCAGCCGGTGCGCAATCAGCCCGAACACAAACGCAAGGCCAAGGCCGGCAACGATGGTGGCAATCAAGGGGGTGTCGTGTGGCACTAACCGCTCCGATCAGGTCAAATGATAGGGAAATGCACCCTCAGCGCCGCTTTTGCGCGGGCAGAGTTTGGCAAGGGCCGACGTTCGGGAAATCCCTTAGCAAAAATATAGGTTTTAGCTGCGGTATCAATGCGCAACAGCCAGGATCGTGGTCACAATCACCGGCCGTTTCTTTCACAATGTTACGGACCTGCGGCCCCCACGCCCAAATCTGCGTGTGTTACGGGGTTAAGAAACTCCTAACAAAAATGCCGAAGTATATTACTTTCAAATAGTTACCCGCCATAACACGCGTGTTATGCCCCTACATTCTCGCAAGATCTCCCGCTTCGCCGCTAAATTTCCCCCTTCTGACCTCGCAAATCCGGCTTTGCCGCCGCCGTTTGCAATGCTACCCCTACCCCATGACCCCGATCCTGCCCAACCTCGCCGCCCGCCGCCTGTTCTTGCATCGCCACGGCTTGGCTGAAACGCCCACCGGCATCGCCCACGGCCAGGCCCTGACCGACCTGATCTCCCGCATCGGTTTCGTGCAGGTCGACAGCATCAACACCGTCGAACGCGCCCACCATATGATCCTGTTTGCCCGCCGCCAAAGCTATCAACCCCCGTCACTCGCCCCGCTACTCGACACCAACCGCCAGCTCTTTGAACACTGGACCCACGACGCCTCGATCCTGCCGCTTGCCTTGTTTCCGCATTGGCACCACCGCTTTTCCCGCGATGCGCTGCGGCTGAAGGATAACTGGCAAAGCTGGTTCCGCGATGGCTATACCGCCAAGTTCGACACCATCCTGCGCCAGATCTCCGACCACGGCCCCGTCACCACATCCGACGTCGGGCAGGGCGAAGAACGGGGTAAAGGCGGCTGGTGGGATTGGCATCCGTCGAAAACCGCGCTGGAATGGCTGTGGCGCACCGGACAGCTGTCGATCGCCCGGCGGGTCGGCTTTCAGAAGGTCTATGATCTGACCGAACGGGTCATCCCCGAAACGCACCGTACCCTGCAACACGATACCGCAACCATGGTAGAGTGGGCTTGCGCGTCGGCCCTCCATAATCTTGGCTTTGCCACGTCGGGCGAACTTGCCGCCTATTGGAAGGCAGCCTCCCCTGCCGAGGCCCGCGATTGGTGCCGAACCGAAGCCGCGCGCGGTGCGTTGATCGAGGTTGATGTCCAAGCCGCCGATGGTGCCTTGCGCCGAAGCTATGCCCGCCCCGATGTGGTGCAGCAGGCAGCAGATGCCCCCGAACCACCCAGTCGCATCCGCATCCTTTCGCCCTTTGATCCCGCCCTGCGCGACCGTAACCGAACCGAGCGCCTGTTCGGGTTTTACTATCGGATCGAGGTTTTCGTCCCAGAACCCAAACGCCAATACGGCTACTATGTCTTTCCCGTGCTCGAAGGCGCCTCGATCATTGGCCGTATCGACGGCAAGGCCTTTCGTGACGAAAATACGATGCGTGTCAAAGCGTTTTGGCCTGAAAGCGGCATTTCCCTTGGCAAAAGTCGCTTGGCGCGGCTGGAATCCGCTGTTGCCAAACTGGCCCAGTTCGCGGGCTGCGATAATGTGGCCTACGATACCGGATGGCAGCGCGACACGCTTTAGCGGCTGCGCAGCCAGGCATAGGCGGGCTTGTCTTCGCCTTCATAGGTTCGCAATCCCAAGGTGCCCAAGTATCGCGCAAAGCAATCACCCCCAACGCCGTAATACTCTGCAAGGTTTTGAACTTCGCTGTCGGGCAAATCGTGAAGCCACACCAGCGTGATCAACGGTATCCGCGCCGCCCTTGCATCCCAAGCCGCAAAGAGGGTTTGGTAAAATGCCAGCTGTCCTGCCTCATCAGACCCACATCCGCCCGATGGATAGCCCACCTCGGCCAGATACACCGGCGCATCCCCCGCCATCTTTAGCATCGCATCCAGCGTGGCGGTAATTTCGGAAGGCGGCCGAATAGCAAAGCCCCCATCCAGCGAATAATGGTTGATCAACCACACATCGCCCTGTGCCGCCAAGGCCTGCGCTTGTTCGCCCGAAGCCCCGTTCAGCTCCGGCCAGGTCAGATTCACCCCAACCGGAACGCTTGGTCTCAGTCGTTTCACCACCGCCTTTGCCCGGATAAAAAACTGCTGATAGGCCGCCCATTCCGCGCCCGAAGCCAGATAGCCATCCACCTCGTTGCCAATGGAAATTGAAACCAGATCCACCCGATCCATCCGCGAAATCACCGCTGTCGCATAAGCCTCGAACGCGGTCAGTAACGCCGGATCATCCCACGCCAGCCCCCGCAACTCGGCAGGTCGCCTGTCGACTACCGTATCAATCACTGACAGAACCAACGATAGTTTAACCCGGATCGTGGGGTAGAAACTATTCGCCACCGTCGACCAATCTCTGGCGGGCGCGTAGTGCCCATCGACCATCGTCTCATCCCAAAACAAGGAAAGCGTGGTTGCCTGCGCCCCGATTTTCTGCGCCGCAAGCATAGCTTGGATAAAGTCTCGATCCTGCGCCATCGTCACCGCAACCGACAATGTCTGCTCGGCCCGCACAGGTGCCGGGCAAAGGGCAAGCAACAAAAGTACCCAAACCATCCGTTGCATCGCCGCCCCCCCCGTTTTTCCTGACCGCCCTAGCGCGTAGCACCTGCCAAAATCGCCCGGCCAATCTCTTGGTGTGCTGCCCGCACCTCGGGCGGCAAATCACGCACACCCAGTTCTTGCAGGTTATCAATTCCACCCGCCCAAACATACCCAAGCATCCCCGCCACATCCGGTTGCGCTACTGCAAAGGCATAGTACGCCCGCGCCACATCCGCCATTTGCCCTTGGCTCAGGCCGTTTTCCGCATGATACGGGGTGAAATTTCCATCCAGCACCAACACGATCTTCTGGCCGGAATGCATGGTGGCACGGGCTTGGTCCAAGAAGGCGCCGTAGCGCGGCTCGCGCGCTGGATCGGGCACGCCGTAAACATCAAACCCCCAATAATCGACACTGGCAGGCACCGCAGGGGCACCATCTGGGTCATAAGCCTCGATCAGCAAGGTGCGCGAACCGGGATAAGTTTCATGCACAATTTCGCCCGCGCGGTTCACCTGCCCGATCGGCACACCGAACAAACTGGGCTCATCCGCCAGATAGAAAAACAGCCGCTCCGGCGGCACGCCGCTTTTCTTCAATGCTTGACGAAACAGCCCCCAAAGCGCCTGCGCTGCAGCACCATCCGGCCCGGCACCGTTTGGGCCAAAGTCGAACAACCCATCCACCAATACGACAGGATCATACTGCGCTGCCGCCATGGCCAGCGTTTCGGCCCAAAGCGCCGGATTGCCCGGCAGGCAAACGTGGTTGGCATTGGTGAAGCCCGCCACCTCGTCTGAATAATCGGTCTTAAGGTCATCATCAAACGGATCATCATGCCCGCAAGACACCGCTGCATAGCCAAAAAATTCCAACGCCTGCGCCGGGCCTGCCAGCAAAAGCAGCGCCAAAAGCGCCCTAGTCGTCGCTGTTCCAACCATCGATTTCATCCATGGCCTCCTCCGCGGTCTCGACGAACCGAAACAAGCTCAGGTCTTCTTGCGAGATTGTCCCTTCCTCGGCCAAGGCCTGCCAGTTGATCACCTTTTCCCAGAACGCCCGGCCAAACAACAAGAACGGTATCCGCTTCATCCGCCCGGTTTGAATAAGCGTCAAGCTTTCGAACATCTCATCAAGCGTGCCAAATCCGCCGGGAAAAATGCAAACCGCCCGCGCCCGCATCAGGAAATGCATTTTGCGAATGGCAAAGTAGTGGAAATTGAAACACAGATCGGGTGTGACATAGGCGTTGGGCGCCTGCTCATGCGGCAGCACGATGTTCAGGCCGATGGATTGACCGCCCGCCTCAAACGCCCCACGATTGCCCGCCTCCATGATGCCGGGGCCGCCACCCGTTACCACCACCATCTCGCGGCCATACGAGGCAAGACTGCGCACCGTGATCAGATGCGCCAATTGCCGCGCCACGTCATACCATGGCGCCAGACCCGATGCCTTGCACGGTTGCCCCGGTTCGGCGATCCGCGCACTGCCCATCAGCACCACGGTCGAATTGACCCCGCGCTCATCCAGCACCAACTGCGGCTTTAACAGTTCCAGTTGCAGCCGCACCGGCCGCAATTCTTCACGCATCAGGAAATCGGTATCGGTGAAGGCAAGCTTGTAGGCCGGCGCACGGGTCTGTGCCGTGTCGGGAATGCGATCTACGGCGGCCACATCCTGGGTGCTGTCACGAAACGGGTGGCTGCGGGGTTCGTCTTTCATCGGTGTGTCCTCAGGCGGATTGCGCGGTGCATGGCATCGGTTTATAGGCAGGCACGCCACAAGACCAGATAAAGGACGCCCCGATGTCGCATGCCGCCCTTGAGACCGCCGTTAACGCCGCCTGGGAGGCGCGCGATACCATCACCGCCGCCACCAAAGGCGATGCCCGCGATGCTGTCGAGGCCACGCTGGAGGCTTTGGATAAAGGCACCCTGCGCGTTGCCGTCAAACAGGCGTCGGGTGATTGGCATGTCAACCAGTGGGCCAAAAAGGCCGTGCTGCTGGGGTTTCGTCTGCAAGACATGGAAATCCACGAAGGCGGTCCGCAAGCGGGCGGCTGGTGGGACAAGGTCGACAGCAAATTCAAAGGCTGGA
>JBAVTI010000249.1:0-2570 GCA_049696055.1 Paracoccaceae bacterium
CATTCCGCCATCACCCGCACCAAAGGCTCGGTGCCCGATTTGCGGATCAGCAACCGCCCCGATCCGTTCAGCCGCACTTCGGCCGCCGCAATCACCGCCTGCACCGACGCTACGGCCAAAGGTTCCGCCCCCACGCCATAGCGCACGTTTTTCAACATCTGCGGCACGGTCTCGAAACTTTGCGCCAACTCGCTTGCGGGTCGCCCGAGCCGCGCCATTTCCGCCAGAAACTGCAACCCCGCAATCAAGCCATCCCCGGTAGTCGCGTAATCGGTCATCACGATATGCCCCGACTGCTCGCCGCCAAGGTTATAGCCGCCACGCCGCATCGCCTCGACGACATAGCGGTCGCCGACCGCTGTGCGCTCCAGCCGCAAACCACGGCCCTGCAAGAACCGCTCCAGCCCAAGGTTCGACATCACGGTGGCAACCAGTGTCCCCCCGCGCAGCCGCCCCTCATCAGCCCACCGCGCCGCCAGCAGCGCCATGATCTGGTCGCCATCCGCCACCCGGCCATTCTGGTCGATGATCATTACCCGGTCGGCGTCGCCATCCAGACAAATCCCCACATCCGCGCCATGCAACACCACCGCCTCAGAGGCCGTCTGCGTAAAGGTGCTGCCACACCGATCGTTGATATTGGTGCCGTTTGGCGTCACCCCGACCGAGATCACCTCGGCCCCCAATTCCCACAGCACCTCGGGCGCCGCCTTGTAGGCCGCCCCATTGGCGCAATCTATCACCACCTTCAGCCCGTCCAGCCGCAGCCCCGCCGGGAAGGTGGTCTTGGCATATTCCTCATAGCGCCCACGGGCGTCGTCAATCCGCTTGGCGCGGCCGATGTTTTCAGGCTTGGCCGGGGCAATCTCGCCCGCCAGAATAGCCTCGATCTCGGCCTCGGCCTCATCTGACAACTTAAACCCGTCGGGGCCGAAAAACTTGATGCCATTGTCCTGATGCGGGTTGTGGCTGGCGGAAATCATTACCCCCAGATCGGCCCGCATGCTGCGTGTCAAAAACCCCACTGCAGGTGTCGGCACTGGCCCCAGCAACAACACATTCATGCCTGTGCTGGTCAAACCCGCCGTCAGCGCATTCTCCAGCATATAGCCCGACAACCGCGTATCCTTGCCAATCACCACCCGGTGCGCCGTGGTGCCATCGCGCCGGAAGAACCGCCCCGCTGCCGCCCCCAGCTTTAGCGCCATCTCGGCAGTCATCGGATAGGTGTTCGCACGGCCCCGCACGCCATCGGTGCCAAATAATTTCCGGCTCATACGCCTTCTCCCAAATTAACCGACCGCCACAGCGCCATTGCCTGCCGCGTCTCCCAGACATCATGCACCCGCAACACCTGCGCGCCCTGCGCCACACCCGCCAGCGCTACTGCCACCGAACCCGGTGCCCGCCTGTCCGCCTGCGCTTCACCGCCAATGGTGCCAATGAATTTCTTGCGCGAAACCCCCAGCAACACCGGGCAGCCCAAACCATGAAACAGCGAAAGCCCCCGGATCAGCGTCAGGTTATGCGCCAGCGTCTTGCCAAACCCGATGCCGGGATCAACCATGATCCGGCTGCGCGCAATACCGGCCGCCACTGCAGCCTGCACCCGCTCGGCCAGAAAATCATACACATCCAGCAACACATCGTCGTAATAGGGATCGTCCTGCATGTCCTGAGGCGTGCCTTGCGCGTGCATCAAACACACCGGCGCACCGGCTGCCGCCACCACCCCGGCAAGCCTTGCATCATAGCCAAAGGCCGACACGTCGTTCACGATATCCGCCCCCGCCGCCAGCGCCGCCGCAGCCACCGCCGCCTTGCGGGTATCAATTGATATCCGCGCCGCAATACCGCCCTGCCGCAACGCCGCAATCACCGGGGCGGTGCGCGCCACCTCATCGGCAGCCGCAACCTCAACCGCACCGGGCCGCGTGCTTTCGCCGCCAATATCCAGAATATCTGCGCCAGCACCCGCCATCAACCGCCCTTGGGTCAACGCCGCCGCCGGGTCCAGAAACAAACCGCCATCGGAAAAGCTGTCGGGCGTCACGTTCAAAATGCCCATCAGGCGCGGCCTGTCCATCGTCAACCCGGCAAAATCGGCGCGCGGGGCCGATAATGCCTCCCGCGCCGCCGCGGGCAAATCAGCCGCCGACATCAAAACCGGGCTGCGCCCGCGCTCGAATACCTCAACCCGGTCAAACCAGCACCAGCCACCCGCCAGCGACAGCGCCCCCTCGGGCCGCGCCGCATCTGTCATCGCAATCGGTCTGTAATACATCATGCAATCTCGTTAGGGCCAATCGCAGGCCCAATGCAAGCCCCGGCCCCTAGGCCCGCTCTACCACCACGCGGCTTCCCGCCGGAAGTGTTACATCGCCGTGAACAACCATCCGCTCTGCCCCCAGCATTTCCGCCAGCCACAGCGCCAGCGCCACCGCATCGCGGGCATGTGGCCCGTCCACCGCATCCAGCACCAGCTTTGAGGGTGCCCAGACAATCATCTTGCCATGCTTTAGCGCCCAGTCGATCTCGGTCCGGGTCTCAACCACCACACAGCGGTCGTC
>JBAVTI010000250.1:0-2152 GCA_049696055.1 Paracoccaceae bacterium
GCACCGCATTGCGCGGCTTGGAACGGTCATAGGTAATCCGGTTCGCCCCATCTACGCTGATCAACAACGGGTTCAAATCCAGATCATCCAACCGCGCCGAACCCCGGCTCACCTGGCTTAGCAAATCTGCCCGCCCGATGATCTCATCCATCGACCTTGCCCCAATGCTGGCCAAAATCTCGCGCACTTCCTGGGCATAGAAAGTGATCAGGTTCACCACCTTGTCCGCGGTGCCGGTAAACTTGGCCCGCAACGCCGGGTCTTGGGTGCAAACCCCGACCGGGCAGGTGTTGGATTGGCACTGACGCACCATGATACAGCCCATGGCAATCAACGCCGCCGTGCCGATGCCATACTCTTCGGCCCCCATCATCGCGGCCATCACGATATCGCGCCCGGTGCGCAACCCACCATCGGTGCGCAAGGTCACCCGCTCTCGCAGGTTGTTCATCGACAACACCTGATGCGCCTCGGTCAGCCCCATTTCCCACGGCAGGCCCGCGTATTTGATGGATGTGCCGGGGCTGGCCCCGGTGCCGCCGTTATGGCCGGAAATCAGAATGATATCCGCCTTGGCCTTGGCCACCCCGGCGGCAATCGTCCCCACACCGCTGGAAGATACCAGCTTGACCGTCACCTTGGCGCGTGGGTTGATCTGCTTCAGGTCATAGATCAGCTGCGCCAGATCTTCGATCGAGTAGATATCATGGTGCGGCGGTGGTGAAATCAGCGTCACCCCCTTGGTCGAATGCCGCAAACGCGCAATCAACTCGGTCACTTTCATCCCCGGCAACTGGCCGCCCTCGCCGGGCTTGGCCCCCTGCGCCACCTTGATCTCAAGCTCTTCGCAGGCATTCAAATACTCGGCAGTAACGCCAAAGCGCCCTGACGCCACCTGCTTGATCTTGGCACTTGGGTTGTCGCCATTCGCCTCGGGCAGGAAATGCGCCGGGTCTTCGCCACCTTCGCCACTGTCCGATTTCGCGCCAATGCGGTTCATCGCCACGTTCAGCGTCTTGTGCGCCTCTGGCCCCAACGCCCCCAACGACATCCCCGGCGTCACGAACCGCTTGCGGATTGAGGTAATGCTTTCCACTTCCTCAATCGGCACCGCTTTGCCCAGCGCCTTGATATCCAGCAAATCCCGAATGTGGATCGGCGGATTGGCCCGCATCGCCGCCGAATACTGCTTCCACAAATCATAGCTGGCCCGGTCACAAGCAGACTGCAGCATATGCATGGTCTGTGCTTCCCAAGCGTGCTTTTCGCCCGACCGACGCGCCTTGTAGAACCCGCCAATCGGCAAGACGTCCAGCCCGCCTTTCCAGCCCTTGGTATGAGTTTCCTCCAGCTTATGCTGGATACCGCTGACGCCAATGCCCGAAATGCGGCTGTGCATGCCGGGGAAATACTCGGCCACCATCGCGCGGCTTAGCCCCACCGCCTCAAAGTTCAAACCGCCGCGATACGAGGAAATAACCGAGATCCCCATCTTCGACATGATCTTTAGCAGACCCGCATCAATCGCATCACGGTAGCGGCGCATGGCATCGGTCAACGACCCGTCCACCAAGCCCCGGCCAATCCGATCAGCAATCGAATCCTGCGCCAGATAGGCGTTCACCGTGGTCGCCCCGCATCCGATCAGCACCGCGAAATAGTGGGGGTCGATACATTCCGCCGACCGCACATTCACCGAACAGAACGTCCGCAGCCCCTTGCGCGTCAGCCACGAATGCACCGCCGACGTTGCCAAAATCATCGGCATCGCCACGCGATCAGCTGACTGGTGTTGATCGGTCAACACCAGATGGCCCGCACCCGACCGCACCGCATCTTCGGCCTCGGCGCGAATACGCTCCAGCCCTTGGCGCAACGCATCCGGCCCCGCACCTTCGGCAAAGGTGCAATCAATCATCGCCACCTGCGCGCCGAACTTCTGGATCATCACGTCGAATTCGGCATTGGCAATGAACGGGCTTTCCAGCACCAGAATCTCGGTCTGGCCGCTGTTCTCGTCCAGCACGTTCTTCAGGTTGCCAAACCGTGTCTTCAAACTCATCACCCGGCTTTCGCGCAGGCTGTCAATCGGCGGGTTGGTCACCTGACTGAAATTCTGCCGGAAGAAATGGCTTAGCGGGCGATAAACCTG
>JBAVTI010000251.1:0-12346 GCA_049696055.1 Paracoccaceae bacterium
GCACCGCCAGACTGATCCGCGCCCACCCCGGCACATGGTCAATCCCGCAAGCCGTAAGTTCCGCCACGGTGCCAATTACCGTGCGACCCTCGTCTTCCTCGATCACCGCAAACCAGCGCACCGCGCCTGGCACCTCTTGCCCCGACCCGATCAAGCCATAACCAAACTCTGCTGCATCCAGCGCAGGCGTCATCCCCTGCAACAGCACTGCCAAATCCATCTCGCCGCCCATCGCACTTCCCCCCCTTGGCCGAACCCTGACCTTGACTACCGCACCCAATCGCCTAACAATAATTAATCTTTCTCCAATCGGATTAGATTTCCTAATGTTCGACTACCCCCTCCTGACCGCCCTCGCCGCCGCCCACCGCCGTGGCAGCTTTGATCTTGCGGCGGCCACCCTCAATCTTACCCCCTCGGCCATCTCGCAACGCATCAAGGCGCTCGAGGAACGCATGGGCACCCTGCTGATCAAACGTGGCCAGCCCTGTATCGCCACCGCTGCAGGCATGGCGCTGATCCGGCATCTGGATCAGGTGACGCTGCTTGAATCCGCGCTCGACTTGCCAAACCAACGCCCCGATCAGGGCCTCACCACCCTGCGCATCGCGGTTAACGCCGATAGCCTTGCCACTTGGGTGATCCCGGCCTTGGCCGCCACCACGGGCATGCTGTTCGATCTGATCATCGACGATCAGGATCATTCACAAAACTGGCTGCGTCAGGGCGAGGTTGCCGCCGCCATCACCTCGCATCCCGGCCCGCTGCAAGGCTGCGATACCCTGCCGCTCGGCAACCTGCGCTATCTGGCTACCGCCAGCCCCAGCTATTGCGCCCGCTGGTTGCCCCATGGTGCCAGCAAAGCCGCACTGCAAGCGGCCCCCGCACTTACCTTTTCCGATAAAGACCGCTTGCAAAGCGCGTGGCTCGCCCGCCATATCGGCAGCCGCTTTCCCTATCCCACCCACCGCATGGCCAGCAGCCACGCCTTTGTTGATGCAGCACTGGCTGGCATAGGCTGGGGGATGAACCCAGCGCTTTTGGTGGCCCCGCACCTCAAATCCGGCGCGCTGGTGGAAATCGTCGCAGATACCGCCCTTGATGTGCCGCTATACTGGCAGTTCACCCGCCTTACCGCCAAGGCCGTCGCCCCCCTCACCGCCGCCATTCAGGCCGCCGCACAAAGCCACCTCATCCCGCCCCCCTGATCCGCGCTCTTTGCGGCCAGTCCTTCGATGCTTGCAGTTTACCCACGCCCCCCTGCGCCGCCCCGCCACCTCACTGCGGCACCGCAAACGTCAGGTTCGCCCAAAGCGTTTCCCACACCACACCGCGCGCCGCAGCCAAGGCCGCGTCCGGCTCGCGCAACAGCACCGCGTCCAGCATATAGGCATAGCCCCGGCGCACCGGCACCACCGCCACGCCTTCGGCATCGGTGCGCACCGTGCTCACCAGCACCGTGCCATCCGCCGCCTTCTCGAACACTTCGACCTGCGCATCGCTGCGCACCGCATCGCCGTAAAACAGCTGCACCCGCATTCCCGCCGCCAGATCATCGACATAAGGGTTGTTCAGCGCCACGATCTCGGTTTCCAACCCCAATCGGCTGTCCGCCCCAACCCCGGTCCCCACCCCAACCAGTGATTTGGAAAACCGGGTATAGCTTTCGGCAAAGCCCGCCTCCGGCAACCCTCGCGCCACATGCCGCGTGCGCACATCACCCAAATCCTTGTGGACGGCGAATTTGGCGAACTTGGCATAGTCCTGATACGTCACTTTATCGACCGTTGATTGGTATACCACCACATGCAGCCCGTCGCCCAACACCGCTTGCGCCACGGCAGGCAAATCCCCCATCCGGCTGCTCACCTCGACCTCTTGCCCCGCCGCCGTGATCACAAAGCGTTGAAACCAGCTTGGCAAAAACGCAATCGGTGCGCCGCCAAAGCTTTGCCCGTTGACAAGGTTCGCCTCCAGCCTACCCTTCGCATCAGGCTGATATACCAACGGCTCGATCCAGAATTCATGCGCACTGGCCGGGGTGCCAAGCAGCATCAGCAACAAAGGCAAAACGCGCATGTCTTTTTCCTCTCAAAGGGCCAAAGCGGCCCTTACCTCGACGGTGATGGTGGCGCTGGCGGCCCTGCTGTCAAGCACTCTCGCCCTGTGGATCACGCTGTCGTCATCCGCCGCCGCCCACGAAGTGCTGCCCGCCATCGGCGACATGACCGCCACCGGCGACACCCTGACCTTCGATATCCGCCTGAACCTTGAAGGCCTGATCGCGGGTATCGACCTTGCCACCACTGCCGACACCAACGAGGCCCCGCAGGCCGCCACCTATGACACCCTGCGCGCGCTGCCCCCTACTGCGCTGCAAACCCGGTTTCAGGATTTCTGGCCGCAAATGGCCCCGCGCATCCAGATCCTTGTCGATGGCACCGCCCTCACCCCAACACTGCTAGACGTCACCGTCACCGACACCCCAACCCCCGATACCCCGCGCACCTCGACGCTGCGCCTGCAAACCACCCTGCCGCCGGGGGCAACCCTAGTGCAATTTGGCTGGGCCGCCCCGTTCGGCGCATTGGTCTTGCGCCAAATGGCAGTCGAAAACCCCTATGATGGCTTCCTTCCCGGCGGCACTCTGTCCGATCCGATCCACCTGCAGGGCGGCGATCAGGCGGGCCAGCTTGAAACCTTCCTCGCCTATATCCCCGTCGGCTTTGACCATATCGTGCCCAAGGGGCTAGACCACATCCTGTTCGTGCTGGGGCTTTACTTCCTGTCCACCGCCCTGCGCCCGCTGCTTCTGCAAGTTACCGCCTTTACGGCAGCCCACACCCTTACCCTCGCCGCCGCCGCCTCTGGCTACGTTACCCTTCCCGCCACCATCGTCGAGCCGCTGATCGCCGCCTCCATCGTCTTTGTCGCTGTGGAAAACATCCTGACCGATGGCACCAGCCGCTGGCGGCCCTTTGTGGTGTTTTGCTTTGGCCTGTTGCACGGACTTGGCTTTGCCTCAGTGCTGGGTGAATTCGGCCTGCCGCAAAACGCCTTCCTGCCCGCCCTGATCGGCTTCAACATCGGGGTCGAGTTTGGTCAGCTTGCCGTGATCACCGCCGCCTTCGCCGCCGTCGGCTTCTGGTTTCGCGGCAAATCCTGGTATCGCCAACGCATCGCCACCCCCGCCTCGGCCATGATAGCCGTCGTCGGGGCCTATTGGTTTTTGCAGCGGGTGTTTTTCCAAAGCTGATTGCGTTTTGTCGGTTCAAAAACATCAGAATTCGCCCAATTCTTGGGGTGAATTCTGATACCGAATAAACGCAATCCGCCCTAAAGCGTTTCGAAATTATTCGAAACGCTTTCACCCCGCGCCATCACTCCGCAGGCCAATCCCGTATCCACCGAAACGCCATCATCGCCACCAGCAGCGTCACAAATACCCCCAGCATATCGCCCGCAATCGAGGCGGTCTGGCTGACCAGCACATCGCGCGGCCCCATGTCGGTGCAACACTCGGCCCAGTATTGAACCTGATTGCTTAACACCGACGCCACGAACCCGACCAACAGCAACAACCGCCAGTTTGACGCATGCGGCTCTGCCCCGCGCGGGTCCACCCCACAGGCCCGAAACACATCAAACGCCAGCGGCATCACCGCAGCCTTGGCAAAGGCAAGCATCACCACAGACCCGTGAAACGCCGCCGCCCCCCAAACCGGAAAAACCGCAAGCAGTATTGCCAGCGCGATAATCGGCACCGAAAGCCAGCCAAAAATCCACGCCACCAACAACGCCACCCCATGAGTCAGATCGACCAACGTGGCATTCTGTAAATTCTTGACCGGAAGATAGGGCTCAACCCACGCATCCAAAATGCGACTAATCCAGAATGAGACAACGAAGACGGCAATGGCCATCAACACGCCCACCACTCTGCCACCAACCTTGGATGCCATACTGTCGCCGCCCTGAAAATACTATCAGTTTGGTATTATATCGGCTTAGATGCCGGGCACAATATAGATACCCGTCTTCGCTTCGGGCGCGTGACTGATCAACCCATAATCCAACAACCCCGCCAATGCCCGGTGATAGGACGCCTGTGGAATCGGTGCCGCCAGCGGATGCGCGCGGATATGCTCTGATCTGGCTGTCCGAGGGTCGCCGTCGGCAACCTCGGACATGGCATAAAGCACATCCTTTTCATTCATCGAAAGATGCCCAAGCCCAAGCGACCTTTCCATCGAAATCAACAAAGCACGCAGTTGCGCCAGACTTTTGATGTTCATCTTGAGAATCCCTCCGAAAGACCAAACACAACCCTGAGCGTCATTTTTGAATGCCGCCTGCCGTCATATTTCTTACGAAAAAGCGCGAAAAAACAACAACTTTTCGATAGTTATCAAAACGATAAAAATCATATTGACACTCTTTGGAAAAGTCAGAAACTAAACTTAGCCCAAACGGGGGTCGGTTGCCACGCCAAAAGCGGCACCGACCATGAATCAGCCCCTTGCGCAGGGCGCCGCCTCTATGTGCTTGGGGCGCTGGTCTGGCACTGCACCGCTATGTGCGGGGGCCTTACGCCGCCCATATTTTTGCCAAGGACCGTCGATGAAAAGTGTTTTGGGGTTTCTTCGCGCCCGTTCTGGATTCTTGCCGCTCGGTCGCAGCACCTTCCGCGCGGCCGCCGATCCGTCAGCGCCTGAGGCACAGACCTCCCTCGCCGGAAATAGCCCCTCAGCGCCGCAACCCGATCAGGATCTTGACCGATATGTTGACCCAATCAATCAATTCCGCTGGAAGGGTCGTCATGGGCTGGTGCTGGGGCACACCCTTAGTGGCGCATCCAACATCGTGAACTGGATCACCAAGACCGACGCTTTGATCGTCCATGTCCCGAATGTGCATACGCTGATGCCGTGGCTGTCTTTGTATCAGGGTTCCTACACGTTCTTGCTGATTGATGCCGACAACTTTAACGATGCCGATGATATTTCAGAATTCGGAACCGAGTTGCGGTTTCTGGCGCCGCAACTGCCGCTGATCATCGCGCCGACGGCTGATACCGCGCACAGCCTGCTGTCTGATCTGGCGGCGGCCTGTGATGTGCTGCTTAAACACCCGGTTTCCCGTCTTGCCCTGCTGGTCGGCATTGATACCGCCATCGACCTCCGCCAAGCCATGTTTCCCGCGGCCTGAGGTCGCTTGGGAAAATGCAAAACGGCCCCCAAAACCGGGGGCCGTTTTGTGAAATACAGCGTATGGCGGTTTACCATACGCGCGCCATACGCTTGGCATACCTTGCTTTAGCCTTCCAGCTGCGCCGCCACGTCGTCGGGGATCTCAAAGTTCCCGGTCACGGTCTGCACGTCGTCATCTTCTTCCAACAGGTCGATCAGCTTCATCAACTTGGTGGCGGTTTCCAGATCAACGTCGGTGCGCGATTGCGGTTTCCAGATCAGCTTGGCTTCGGTGCTTTCGCCCAATGCCTTTTCCAAAGCATCAGAAACCTCGGACAAATCCGTATCGGCACAGTAGATCCAATGACCATCCTCATCCGATTCAACATCATCCGCGCCCGCTTCCAGCGCCGCCATCATCACCGTGTCAGCATCGCCCGCGGACAGCGGATAGGTGATCTCACCCACCTTGTCGAACATGAACGAAACGGATCCGGTGGTGCCAAGGTTGCCACCACATTTGGTGAAATAGCTGCGAATATTGCTAGCGGTGCGATTCAAATTGTCGGTCATGGTCTCAACCATGATCGCAATGCCGTTGGTACCATAGCCTTCATAGCGGATTTCCGTGTAATCCTCGGCATCGCCCATCTGCGATTTCTTGATGGCGCGGTCGATGACTTCCTTGGGGCAGGACACGGCTTTCGCCGCCTTTACCGCCAGCCGCAAACGCGGGTTCTTGTCGGGATCAGGCTCGCCCATTTTGGCGGCGACGGTGATTTCCTTCGCCAGTTTGGAAAACATCTTCGAGCGTAATTTGTCCTGCTTGCCCTTGCGGTGCTGGATATTCGCCCATTTTGAATGGCCTGCCATGACCCGTCTCCGATCCTCAGATTTCGGCTATCGGGCGCGTATATCCCACCTTGCAGGGTGCCCGCAACCCTCTCCCACTTGGGTCATTTCGGCGGCGAGACGAACCCATACCCCTTGCCGCTGGCATCGGTCAGCGTCACCGTCGCCCGCGGCGTCACGCTACCCTCCAACCCCAGCGCCCCGGTCAGCTCGACAAACACCCGCCGCAACGGATTGGGCTGCCCCTCAGGCTCGACCCGCCATTCCAACCCGCACGCGTCCATCCGGCCCGTGCCCGCCGCCCAAGGCGTCGCACAGCGGGTGCCATCCGACATGGTAACCGTCAGAATTTCCGGGGAAAGCTTTGCTGCCACCGGACGCTGCGGCCCTTGCAGCGCCACACATCCACCCAACAGCAGCACCGCCACAATACCAATCATTCGCATGTTCAAACCCTTCAAATCCACGTCCCCCTCGCCGCCTACAGCCCGTAGACCAGCGGAATGACAATCGCCGCAACCACACCCATCCAGACGTTCAACGGCACCCCGATCTTCATGAAATCACTAAACGTATAGCCGCCCGGCCCATACACCAGCAGGTTGCACTGATAGCCGATCGGCGTTGCAAACCCGAAACTCGCCCCCAACATCACCGCCACCAACAACGGCCGCGGGTCCACCCCAAGGCTTTGCGCCAACCCGATTGCCACGGGCGTCACCACCACAGCCACCGCGTTGTTCGACAGCAATTCCGTCAAGATCGACGTCAGCGCATAGACCGAGAATATCAGCAACCAAGGCGCCATTCCCACCATGTAAGGCGACGCCGCCCCCACCAACAATTCCACTGCTCCCGAATGCTCCAGCCCCGCCCCCACGGCGATCATGCCAAACAGCATCCCCAGCAACCGCCCGTCAATCGAGGCAAAAGCCTCGTCCGCATCAATGCAGCGCGTGACCAGCACGATCGCCACCCCGATGAACGCCAGCACCTCGATGGGAAACGCATCAAAGGCCGACAGCACGATAATGGCAACCAAAACCGCCACCACAATCGGCGCGCGACTGCGCCGAAACGCCCGTTCCGACGGGTGCGATACGTCCACCAACTCCATATCCGTGGCAAGACGCTGAATATCCTCGGCAGCCCCTTCCAAAAGCAAGGTATCGCCGACCGTCACCACCAGATCATCCAACTGTCGCCCGATGTTCTGATTGCGACGATGCACCGCCAACGGATAGACGCCATAGCGCCTGCGCAACCGCATCTCGCCCAGCGTGCGCCCCACCATATGACAGCCCGGCGTGATCAAAACCTCGACCGTCGTGGTCGCCACCGAGCTTAACTTATCGACCATTTTCAGGTCTTTATGCCCCTGCAGACTTAGCAATTCCGACATCGGCGTGCGCAGCACCACCCGATCCCCCGACGCAATCTCTACCGCCGCCATGTCGCGCCGCAACGATGCGTCACCGCGCAGAACGTCGATCACCCGCGCCCCGCCACGCTTGAACAGATCAACCGAGTCCACCGCTTTGCCAATCAGCGAAGACCCTTCGGGGATCGCCACTTCGGTGAAAAACTTCATCTTCGACCGATCGCCCAGCATCGCACTCATCGACACCCGGTCTGGCAACAGCTTTGGCCCAAAAATTCCCAGATACAACAACCCCGCAATCGCAATCGGCACCCCCACCGGCGTGATCTCGAAAATCGAGAATGGCTCCAGGCCCTTGGCGCGCGCCACCCCGTCCACCACCAGATTGGTCGAGGTGCCGATCATCGTTATTGTGCCGCCCATGATCGACAGATAGCTTAACGGGATCAACAGCTTGGATGGCGCAATTTTCATCTGCGCCGCCAGTTGCATGAACACCGGCAGGAACACCACCACAATCGGCGTGTTGTTCACGAACGCCGAAAGCATCACGATCACCACCGCCAAAACGGAAATTGTCACCGCAGGCCGCGCGTCAACATGCCGGGTTGCCAACTGCGTTACCCAGTCAAGACCGCCGGTGCGCACCAGGGCACCCACCACGATAAACATCGCGGCAATCATCCAGGGTGCGTTGTTTGACAAGACTTTCGACACGCCCTCGATGGGCAAAATCCCCAGCACCAGCATCACCGCGGCCCCGGCAATCGACGTCACTTCAACCGGAAAGGTCTCCATCACGAACAGCACCAACATGCCCAGAATGATCGCGATGGCCACATAGGCCTGCAACTCTTGCGAAACTTCTAGCCCAAACATGTCTTCTCCTGTCGCATCTGCGGCCTGTCTAACCGCATTTTTCGGGAATTCAAACCGCCTGCGCCACGCGTGCACGGGGTTGCACCAAAAACAGCCCCACCAGCATCACCGCCATTGCCGCCCAAACCCAAGGCGAAAACCGTTCGCCCAGCAGCAACATCGCCCAGATTACCCCAGTGCCAGTCACCACATACGAGGTTTGCGAGGCGAATACCGCACCCGCACGCGACGCCAGCCACACGAAAGCCGAATAGGCAAAACAATGGATCACCGACGATCCCACCAGCGCATATTCCGCCCGCCCCCAGGGCAGCGTCGGGTCGATAAACTGCCCCGACCCAACCGCCAGCGGCAGCGCAATCACCGCCCCCACCGCCGAGACCACAAACATCGCCTGCACCGCATCCATCCCCGCCATGCCGGTGCGCGCAACGTAGTTAGACTCGATCGCGTAAAACAACGGCCCGATCATCGCGATTGGCAGATAGGCCACCATGCCCGCCCCCGGCAGGCTTCCCTGCGGCACTGCAATCAACGCCACCCCAACCAACCCGCACAACAAGCCAAATAGCCGGGTGACGCTGAACCGATCCATCCCCAGTGCCAGTGCAATGGGAAACGACATCAGCGGGATGGTCGAGATCAGAATCGACATCACCCCCGATGGTAAATGCGCCACCGAATAATAGAACGTCGAGTTGGGGATGATCGTCCCGATCAACGCCACCACGACCCCAAACTGCATAGTGGCCCGGTTGATCGGCAAGGGTTTGCGCCCCAACAGCGCAACCGTTCCCAGAACGATCGCCCCCACCACCAATTGCCAAAAGATCAACCCGAAATGCTGATGCCCGCTGGCGACCGCCATTTTGCCCAATGGTTGCGTCGCACCCCACGCCAGCCCCATCGCCAGCAGCACCGCCACATAGCCAAACCGCTGCATCAGGGCCGCGCCTCTTGCAACTGCCCGCCGATGCGGATCATGCTGATCTTCTTGGCTTTCCCGGTTTTATCGTCCGTTTCCACATAAACCCCCGACAGCGTCGCCGGACCGTTTGCAGGCTCGAACCGCGCCTTTGGCATGCCGGTGATGAACCGCCGCATCGGCTCCAGCTTTTCCATGCCAATGACGGAATTATAATCGCCGCACATCCCCGCATCGGTCAGATAACCGCAGCCGCCCTGCAAGATCATCGCGTCGCCGGTCGGCACATGGGTATGGGTGCCCACCACCAGACTGGCGCGTCCGTCACACCAATGGCCCATTGCCATCTTTTCCGATGTCGCCTCGCAATGCATATCGACAATCGTGGCCTGCGCCATACCGCCCAGCGGATAGGTGTTCAACACCGCCTCAACGGCGCTGAACGGGTCGTCAAATGGCCGCTTCATGAACACTTGGCCCAGCGCCTGCACCACCAGCACCTTGCGGCCATTGGTCGCCGTAAACAGCCGCGCGCCCTTGCCGGGGGCCGCCTTGGCATAGTTCAGGGGCCGGATGATCCGCGGTTCCTGTTCGATGAACTGCAGCATATCCTTCTGGTCAAACGCATGATCGCCCAAGGTGACGCAATCCGCCCCCGCCGCCAGCAGCGCCTTGGCATGTTCCGGCGTAAGACCCACACCCGAAGACGCGTTCTCGCCGTTGACCACCACGAAATCAAGGCCCCATTCGGCACGCAGCCCCGGCAGCCGTTCCGCCACCGCAGTGCGCCCCGCACGCCCCATCACATCGCCTAAAAACAGGATTTTCATCGGCAATGGATTAGGCGGCACATCGCCCCCGTGCAAGCGGAATCCCACAATTGGCTTGCAACGCCGCTTCCCCCCATGGCTCCACAACCCTATCTTTGCACAATGATAGCCCTTCCCCCGCCCCTCACTGACTGGTTCGCCGCCAAAGGCTGGCAGCTTCACCCGCATCAAACCATGATGCTGGACCGCAGCGCCAACCCCGCCACCCTGCTGATAGCCCCCACCGGTGGCGGCAAAACCCTGGCCGGTTTTCTGCCCACCCTGGCCGAGCTTGGCCCCACCCCACCCCGTGGCCTGCACACGCTCTATATCTCGCCACTCAAGGCGCTCGCCGCCGATATCCGCCGCAACCTGCGCACGCCGATTGAAGGCGCGGGCCTGCACATCCGCGTCGAGGATCGCACCGGCGACACCACCTATACCCAACGCCGCCGCCAACGCGCCGACCCGCCGCATATCTTGCTGACCACACCGGAAAGCCTTGCCCTGCTGCTTAGCTACCCAGACGCCCCGCGCATTTTCGCCGGGCTGCAACGCGTGATCGTCGACGAGATTCACGCATTGGCGGAATCCAAACGCGGCGATCAGTTGATGCTTGCCCTTGCCCGCCTGCAAACCCTTAGCCCCGGCCTGCGTCGCGTCGGCCTGTCGGCCACCGTCGAAGACCCCCCCGCCCTCGCCAGCTTCCTTGCCCCCAATTGCGATATCCTCTTGGCCGACCCCGGCCCCGACCCTGATATCCAGATGCTGCTGACCGACACCGCCCCACCTTGGGCAGGCGGTGGCGGCCGCTATGCCATTCCCGCCGTTCTGGCCCAGGTCAAAGCCCACAACACCACGCTGATCTTCCACAATACCCGCGCCCAAGCCGAGATTTTCTTCCACGACCTCTGGACCCAGAACGACGAAAACCTGCCCATCGCCATCCACCACGGCAGCCTCGCGCGCGAACAACGCGACCGGGTCGAGGCCGCCATGATCGCGGGCCAACTGCGCGCCATTGTCTGCACCGGCACGCTCGATCTCGGCATCGACTGGGGCGATGTTGATCTGGTGATCCAGGTCGGCGCACCGAAAAACGTCAAACGCCTGGTGCAACGCATTGGCCGCGCCAATCACCGCTACAATGCCCCCTCCAAGGCGCTGCTCGTCCCCGCCAACAGGTTCGAAGTGGTCGAATGCTACGCCGCATTGCAGGCCGTGCGCGAACACAGCCTCGATGGCGAACCCCGCGGCCCCGGCCCCCGCGACGTTTTGTGCCAGCATATCCTCGCTACTGCCTGCGCCGGCCCGTTTGATGCAACCCAGCTTTATACCGAGGTGATCACCGCCGGCCCCTACGCCGCCCTCACCAAACCCGATTTTGACGCCTGCCTCGATTTCGTGGCCACCGGAGGCTACGCCCTCAAGGCGTACGACCGCTGGCAACGCCTGATGCACACCGGCGGCTATTGGCAGCTGCGCGATCCGCGCTCCGCCGCCGTCATCCGCCAAAACCTTGGCACCATTGTTGACACCGAAACCCTGAAGGTCCGCCTCAAAGGCCGCATGGGCACCCCCTTGGGCGAGGTAGAGGAAGCGTTTGCGTCCACCCTCACCCCCGGCGATACCTTCCTGATCGGCGGCGAGGTGGTGCGCTACGAAGGCCTGCGGGAAATGACCGTCGAGGTCAGCCGCCAACCCGGCCGCACCCCGAAAGTCGCCGTGTTCAGTGGCACCAAATTCGCCACCTCAACCCAGCTTTCCGACCGCATCCTGCAACTGTTCCAACAGCACAGCTGGCCAGACTTGCCCGCCCACACCGCGCAGTGGCTTGCCCTGCAACGGCAGGTGTCGCGCCTGCCTGAACCAAACCGCCTGCTGATCGAAACCTTTCCCTATGAAGATCGCGAACACCTTTGCCTCTACGGTTTTGCGGGCCGCAACGCCCAGCAAACCCTTGGCCTTCTGCTGACCAAACGCTTGGAGGATGCCGGCCTCGCCCCCTTGGGTTTCGTCGCTACCGATTACGCCACCCTGATCTGGGGGCTGGAACCCACCCCCAACCCCGCCGCCCTGCTTAACCCTGCAAACCTGCGTGACGGGCTGGAAGGCTGGCTTGCCGGAAACGCCGTGATGAAGCGCACCTTCCGCGCCTCGGCCATCATCGCGGGCCTGATCGAGCGCAGCCATCAGGGGCGCCGCAAATCGGGCAGACAAGCCACCTTTTCGTCCGATATCCTCTATGACACCCTGCGCAAATACGACCCCCATCACCTGATGCTGCAAATCACCCGCGAACAGGCCCTGC
>JBAVTI010000252.1:0-15917 GCA_049696055.1 Paracoccaceae bacterium
GGGGAGAGGGCTGTCTGCCCTCTCCCCGGACCCCTCACCCGAGGATATTTCCAAACGGGAGGTGGAAAGAAGCCGGATCAGGTGGCGTAGTCTGATGCTTCGGCGTCGAGGATGGCTTTGAGTTCGGCAAGATGGGCTGCGGCGAAGCCGGGGTAGTCTTGCCATTCCTGGGCGGTTTTTTCAGCGATGGCATCGGGAAGGACGCGCAAGGGGCGGCCGGTTTGCAGGGCGCGGATGTAGGTTTCGGCAGCCCGTTCAAAGTAGTAGAGGCGGTTGAAGGTTTCGGCGACGGTGGTGCCGATGATCAGAACGCCATGGTTGCCCATGATCATCGTGGTGATCTTTGGGTCGGCCAACAGGGTGGCGCAACGCGCGCCTTCGGCCTCGAACGCCATGCCGCCATAGTGATCGTCGACCACGTGGCGGTTGAAGAACATAGCCGAATTTTGATCAATGGCGGGCAGGCGGCTGTCGGCGAGGCTTGCCAGAACGGTGGCGTGAATGGAATGGACGTGCATCACGCATTTCGCATGGGGGCAGGCGCGGTGAATGGCACCGTGCAGCCCCCAGGCGGTGGGGTCTGGGGCGTCGGGGCGGTTCATCGTTTCGGGATCGTTTGCGTCAATCAGCACAAGGTCAGAGGCGCGGATGCGGGCGAAATGGCGGGCGTTGGGATTGATCAGGAACTGAGTGGCATCAGGGTTGATGGCGAGGCTGAAGTGATTGGCAACCGCCTCGTGCAGGTTCAGGCGGGCGGTCCAGCGAAAGGCGGCTGCGAGGTCGATCCGTTCGGCGCGGTGCGCGTTGGGCAGAGTCATTGCGGGCCTCCGAGGCGGGAAAGGGCTGTGCAGATGCGTGCGAAGCTGGCGGCAGCGCGGGGGACGGTGTGGCGTGCGCGCAGGTAGCCGTGGACGAGGCCGGGTTCCAGGTGCCATTCGGCGGTGCCCCCGGCGGCGCGGATTTTGTCGCGGTAGGTGCGGCCATCATCGGCGAGAGGGTCGCATTCGGCAGAGATGATGACCGTGGGGGGCAGGGCGGTGAAATCGGTATCGTGCAGGGCGGCGGCGGTGGGGTCGGCGGTGGGCTCGGGGCCGTTGTGGCGGATTTGGGCGTAGTAGAGGACGTCTTCGCGGCTGAGCATCGGGGCGTGGGCGTGGGTGAGGTAGCTGCCGCGATCTCGGTCGCCACCCAAGCCGGGGTAAATCAGAAGCTGACCGCGAATTTCCAGTGTGCCACGGCCGGCATGGGCGACCGAGGCCGCGAGGGCACCCCCGGCACTGTCTCCGGCAAGCAGGATCGGGGTGGCATAGCGCGCAGCAATGGCGCGGGTAGCGGCAAGGCTGTCGTCAAAGGCAGCGGGGTGGCGGTGTTCGGGAGCAAGGCGGTAGTCGACCGAGACCACGCGAAAGCCAGTGTTCTGGCAAATCTCGGCGCAGACATCGTCGTGGCTTTCAAGGCCGCCGACGACGAAGCCGCCGCCGTGCAGATAGACCACGGTGACGGTGGCTGAGGCCTTCTCATAGACCCGGCAGGGCACGCCCCCCATGGCCTGGTCGCGCAGGGTGATGCCCGGAGGGGTGCCCTGGTGGAATGCGCGGCACATCCGGTCGTAGACCGCGCGTTGTTCGGCGATGGTCATGTTGACGGCATCGGGGGGGTAATAATCCGCAGTGCGGTTGATGAAATCCCATGTCGGGGCGTCAATAAGACTTTGGTAATCTGGCAGGCGCATTATCAGACATCCTTTGTGCTGAAAGCAGACTGCGCCAAAGGGGCCCGACGCGCAATATGGGCTAAACTTGGGCAGACAGGGGGAATAATTGCCTGAATTTGCCCTAAATTTGGTCATGAATCTGGGTTAATGCTTATGACTAACGAAGTCCGAACTTACCGGAGGCCACCATGCAAGTCTTTCGCGCTACCGATCAGGACGCCACATTAGTGGGCTGGGGCGTGAGGGTAATGCTGTTGGCGCAGGAAGATTCCGAAGGTGCACAGGTTGTGGCAAAGCGAATCGCCGGGTTTGGCGGTTTGATCGAAGCCGAGTCCGAAGTGTTTGCTTCCCTTTCGGCGATGATTGATGACCCGCTTGGCTATGGGCTGTTTGTCATGGACTGCGATGCTTTTGGCGGGTTGGAAGCCGGGATGAAGGCTTTTTCCATGTTAAGGGCGGTGCGGTCGCGGGTGCCAGTGATTTTGATTTCGCGCGAATGTGACGAGCAAATCTTCCCCGAAGACCGTTCCGCGCCGATCATTCTGCGGTCGCCGTTGTCGGCAGTATCACTGCGGGTGGGGTTCGAACATGCGCTGCGCGAGCGGTTGCTGATGCGGGCTGCGTAAGGTTTGCGAAAATAACAGCTGTGAAAACAAGGGCTTGGAATGCAAACGGGGCAGATCGCAAGATCTGCCCCGTTGCTATTTCACAGGCCTAAGTGGCCCGATCCAATCAGGCCAGAGCCAGGTTGGTTGCCGACTCACGGCCGTCACGGCCGGCTTCGATGTCGAAAGTTACAGCCTGACCGTCGGCCAGCGAACGAATGCCAGCACGTTCCAGCGCAGTGATGTGAACGAAAACGTCCTTTTTGCCGCCCTCAGGCGCAATAAAGCCGAAACCCTTGGTGGCGTTGAACCATTTCACGGTGCCTTTAGCCATCGTGATGTCTCCTTTAAGTATGCCGCCCGCGGAAGTGCGGCGGCGTGGCTCAGTCAGCGCAAGATCGATAGCTGTGGCCGTGAACGGGAGACAGTGGTCGATAGGGATAACGTCGCACGAACAATAATGGAAGAAATGGGCAAAAAAGCAAGCGATTCTGGGCGGGATAGGTTTGGCTGGATCGTCAGGGGGGCGGATTGGCGCCTTTGTTGCATTGCACAAGGGGGTGGCGTAAGGCCTGATCAACCCCCGAAAAAGGAAAAGAAGATATGGCGAATGACGATTTGAAAACCCGCGCTGGCGGTGTGTGCGAATTCTGCGGTGCAAGCGAAGGTTTGGCCGCTGCCGCCGTGCCACCTGCGGGCGAAGTGCTTTTGTGCGCCGTGTGCCGTGAGCAAAGCGACGCGCCGTCGGGGCATTGGCGCTGTCTTGAAGGGGCGGCTTGGTCGTCGGTGCCAAGCGTTCAACTGGCGGTTTGGCGCAAGCTTGGCACGCTGGACGAAGGCTGGGCCAAAGAAGCGCGCGAGGGCATGGATTTGTCTGATGAAGTGCGGTCTTGGGCCGAGGCGGTAAGCGTTGGCGGGATCGAGCATCGTGATGCCAATGGCGTATTGTTGGTGGCGGGCGATAGTGTGGTGTTGATCAAGGATCTGGTGGTAAAGGGCGCAAACTTCACCGCCAAACGGGGCACCGCAGTGCCGCGGATCGCCCTGGTTGCCGATAATGCAGCCCAGATTGAGGGCAAGGTTGAAGGTCAGCGGATTGTGATCCTGACCGAGTTCGTCAAGAAGCGGTGATTGCTGCAACGCGGCGGACATAAAATTACAAAATTTCCGCCATAACTATTGCAATCTTGCTTTTCATGGGTATTTCTTGCCCTAAGCACGCGCCGATTCTGCGGCGCGGCATCTTTTGGCTGGAGGCCCGCATGGCTTTGGACACGCATCAGGACATCGTCGCTTACGACGCGCCGCAAAAAGACCTGTATGAGGTGGGCGAAATGCCGCCTTTGGGTTTCATTCCCAAGTCGATGTATGCCTGGGCCATTCGCAAGGAACGGCACGGTGAACCCGATACTGCAATGCAGGTTGAGGTGGTGGACACGCCGACCATCGACAGCCACGAGGTGCTGGTTCTGGTGATGGCAGCGGGGGTGAATTACAACGGCGTTTGGGCGGCCTTGGGCATTCCGATCAGCCCGTTTGATGGTCACAAGCAGCCCTACCACATTGCCGGTTCGGATGCGGCGGGCATCGTGTGGGCGGTGGGCGACAAGGTGAAACGCTGGAAGGTCGGCGACGAGGTTGTGGTGCATTGCAACCAGGACGACGGCGACGACGAGGAATGCAACGGCGGCGATCCGATGTTCTCGCCCAGCCAGCGGATCTGGGGTTATGAGACGCCGGACGGGTCTTTTGCGCAGTTTACACGGGTGCAGGCGCAGCAGCTGATGCAGCGGCCAAAACACCTGACGTGGGAAGAATCTGCCTGTTATACGCTGACGCTGGCGACCGCGTATCGGATGCTGTTTGGCCATCGGCCCCATATCCTGAAGCCGGGCGATAACGTGCTGGTATGGGGCGCAAGCGGCGGTTTGGGGTCTTATGCGATCCAGCTGATCAACGCGGCGGGGGCCAATGCGATCGGGGTGATTTCCGAAGAGGACAAGCGCGAGTTTGTCATGGGCTTGGGTGCCAAGGGCGTGATCAACCGCAAGGAATTTAACTGCTGGGGCCAGATGCCGACGGTGAACACGCCGGAATATGCAGCCTGGTTCAAGGAAACCCGCAAATTTGGCGCGGCGATCTGGGCGATCACTGGCAAGGGCGTCAACGTCGATATGGTGTTTGAACACCCGGGCGAGGCAACCTTTCCGGTATCGGTTTTCGTGGTGAAACGCGGCGGCATGGTGGTGATTTGCGCAGGCACAACTGGGTTCAACCTGACGTTTGACGTGCGCTATTTGTGGATGCACCAAAAGCGGGTTCAGGGGTCGCATTTTGCCAACCTCAAGCAGGCTTCGGCGGCGAATAAGCTGATGCTGGAGCGGCGGATTGACCCGTGCATGTCGGAAGTGTTTCCTTGGGCGCAAATTCCGGCAGCCCATATGCTGATGCGGCGCAATCAGCACAAACCGGGCAACATGGCGGTGCTGGTGCAAGCCCCGCGCAACGGGCTGCGGACCTTTGAGGATACGTTGGAAGCCAGCCGCGACCGCTAAAGCTGATTGCGTTTTATCTGGTTCAAGAACATCCGAATTCGCCCAATTCTTGGGGTGAATTCTGATTACGAATAACCGCAATCCGCTCTAATTCCGGATTTGTTGACGAAATTTAAACCGCTGCATCCCAAGCTGGGGTGCGGCGGTTTTCTGCATGGCGGGCAAGCATTTGGGTTGCGATCTATTGACCTTGTGCCGGATACTGTCACGCTGAAAAGGTTCTATTGTTTCTGCTTCATAAACAGTCCGACCAACGGGGGCCACATGCGCCATGACTGGATTTTCGATGTGCTGAAAGATTTGCGAGTCTTTGCGCAAAAGAACGGCCTTCCCGCCCTCGCCGCGCAGGTCGAGACGGCAATGCGGGTGGCGCGGGCTGAAATAGGAGACGGTGAAACTGCCAAGATCGGCGGCGAGATCGAAGCACCGGGCAATGGGCCGGGGGCGGGGCAAACGCACTGAGGCCCCTCGCGTCCGGTGCCTGCGTGGGATAGTGTCGCGGCCATGTTGCCCCCTGCGTTACCCTTTTCCGAAGATCAGGCCGAGGCCTATGACCGCGTCGCTGATCAGCTGCGGGGCATGGGAATTGATTTGCACGAAGGCACGATGACCCCGGCGATGGAGGGGAAATCAAGCGTTCTTGCCGTGGTGGGCAAGGCTGGTTCGGGTAAAACCATGCTGCTGGGCAGTCTTTACAAGGCGCTGGTGGCGGCGGGGGTGGAAGTCGTTTCCGGCGACTACGAGGGCAAGAAGCGCAAAGATCGCCGGACGTTGGCGATTCTGGCACCCACCAACAAGGCGGCAAGTGTGCTGCGGCTGCGCGGGGTGCCAGCCACCACGATTCACCGGATTTTGTATACGCCGCTTTACGACCCGCAATATGAAAAGATTGCCGAATGGTTGGCGGGCAATGGGCCAAGACCCGAGGTCGAGGGGCTAAGCGAACTGGCACTGGATCGGGCGCGGGCGTTCTATGATACGGTGGCGTCAATTCCGGGGGCGTTGGCGGCGGCGGGCCTGCGGGGCAGCGATTTCATCAAGGGCTGGAAGCGGCGGGAAGAGCCGCTGGATGTGGGATTTGTTGACGAATCGTCGATGCTGGACGAGCGGCAGTTTGACGATCTGCGCGCGATATTTCCGACGCTGGTGCTGTTTGGCGATCCGGCACAGCTGGCCCCGGTGGGCCAATCGGGCGAAATGGTGTTTGACAAGCTGGGCGATACCCGGCGGCTGGTCCTTAGTCGGATCCACCGACAGGCGATCGGCAACCCGATTCTGGATCTCGCGCATGCCTTGGCTGACCCCAATCTTGGGTTCGAGGCCTTTGAGCGGATGGTGGAAGAGGCCGCGCGCCGAGATGACCGGGTGGAAATTGCCCAACGGGTGGACAGCGATCTGATGGCGCGCAGCCCGGTTTTGGTCTGGCGCAACGCCACGCGGATAAGGTTGATCACGGCGTTTCGCGCGGCACAGGGCGCGCCAGAGTTTGAACTGATACCGGGAGAGCCGTTGATTTGCGACGGGATCGAGTTGCCGCTAAAGCATCGCAAAAAGCGGATTGATCTGGAGGCGCGGGGGCTGATCAAAGGGGCGCAGGTGATCTATCTGGGGCCGGGCAACCGGGATGGGTTTGCGAAATTGCATGTGGTGGGGGCGGAGGAGCCGCAGGTTTCGGCGGCAAGCATCATCAAGATCGAAAAGCCCGATGAGGATGAGCCGTTCATCCCCAGTGCGGCCAAGATGGGCGCGGCGTTCTTGCATGGGGCGGCGGTGACCATTCACAAAGCCCAAGGCAGCCAGTGGGAAACAGTGCAGGTCTTCGCGCCCGATTTGTGGGCAGCAGCGCAGGCCGGGCGGATGGAGGCGGGGTTGCCACTGTGGAAACGGCTGACCTATGTGGCGATCACCCGGGCGGAAAAGCGGCTGAAGTGGGTGGTGCGCAATCGGCTGGGGCGGCCACTGGTGCCACTGGGGGTGGATGATCTTCGGGTGGTGCCCGCGCCGCTGTCTCTGGTGGCCGAAGTCGAAGACTAAGGCTTTCGTTAGGGCCGCGTGGGCGGTAGCATGGGGCAAATCTTAGAGGTGTCAGATGATCTGCGTTTTTGTTCAATTCCGCTGTGTGCCGGGCCAGACCTATGCGGTGGCCGATGCGATTTATGACCGGGAAGTGGTGTCGGAGTTATTTTCGACATCGGGGGAATATGACCTGATCGCAAAGGTTTACATTCCGGAAGACGAGGACGTTGGGCATTATCTGTCGGGTAAGCTGTTTGATATTCCGGGCATTGTGCGGACGCTGACGACCATGACGTTCAAGGCGTTTTGAGGCCCGGGCAAAAATCCTTTCAGCAAGCATCTTGATGGGGCGCTGCCCCCTCTTGGCCTTTGGCCAATTCACCCCCGGGATATTTTTGAACAGAAGAAAGGTCTGGAGCGGATTGGTTTCAATTTGATTCAGATTGAAGGCAAGCCAAGGCCAGAGCAGGCGAGGAATGTTGCGTGTTGCGCTTTATCGGAAAAACCCGATGAAGCCGCAACACGCTCTAGAGCCAGGCTGCACGGCCCGTGCCGACAGCATCGGCGACGGTGTTGTGGCCGTTGCGGACGAGCAGCGTGTCGAGGTCGTGCGCAATGCGGCCAACCAGGCTGAGGCCTTGGTAGACCATGGCGGTGTAAATCTGCACCGCTGACGCCCCGGCACAGATTTTGGCATAGGCCTGATCTGCAGTCGAGATACCACCAACGCCGATCAGGGGCAGTTTGCCATCGGTGAGTTGCGACAGCCGGGCAAGCACTCGGGTAGATTTTTCGAACAATGGTGCACCCGAAAGCCCGCCATTTTCCGATTTTTGTGCAGATTTCAAACCATCGCGCGAAAGCGTGGTGTTGGTGGCAATGATGCCGGCAAGGCCGGTGGCAAGGGCGACCTCGGCGATATCGGCAAGATCGTCATCGTGCAGATCGGGGGCGATCTTGAGGAAAATCGGGATGGCGCGCGGCAGGGTGGCTTGCACATCCATGACACCCATCAATAGCGCCTGCAGTGCTGCACGGCCCTGCAGATCGCGCAACTTTTCAGTATTGGGGGACGAGACGTTGACGGTAGCGAAATCGACATGCGGTCCGCAGGCCGCAAGGACGGCGGCGAAATCTGCGGCACGGTCGGTGCTGTCTTTGTTGGCGCCAAGGTTGATGCCGACAGGAACCGGACCTTTGGGACGCAGGGCCAGGCGCGCACAAATGGCAGCTGCACCTTCGTTGTTGAAGCCAAAACGATTGATGGCAGCGCGGTCTTCGGTCAGGCGGAACAGCCGCGGTTTTGGATTGCCGGGTTGTGGGCGAGGGGTGGCGGCACCAACCTCGAGAAAACCAAAGCCAGACCGCATCAAAGGGTCAAGCGCCACAGCGTTCTTGTCATAGCCCGCAGCAAGGCCGATGGGATTGGGCAGCACCATGCCGGCAAGCGTGGTGGCAAGGCGCGCCGAGGTGATGACACCGGGCAGTGGCACCAGACCGGCACGCAGGGCGGTAAGTGACAAGCCATGCGCGCGTTCGGGATCACAGCGGTGCAAAAGGGCAAGGCCGAGGGTTTCGGTCAGGCTCAAAATACGCCCTCGGGAAAGATATGGCCAGAAGCGCCAAGCGGAAGCGATTTATCCCAGACCACATCCGACAGCAGCAGGCTGCGGTAAAGGTGCGGAAACAGCGCCCCGCCGCGCGACGGCTCCCATTTCAGATCGGTACCTAGCGTATCGGCATCAAGCGCCACCAAAACCAGGTCGCTTTGGGTGGCAAACCATTTGGCGGCGGTTTCAGCGACCTGAGCGGCGGTGGAAATGTGGATATAGCCGTCTGCAAGGTCGATGGGTGCGCCAGCGGTTTGGCCAGCGGCGCGAAAAGCATCCCATTCGGGGCGGCGGAAGATCTTGAATATCAGCATGGCGGTTTCATGCACGTCTGTGGCGCGGGGGTCAAGGGATCAACGGTCTTGGCCGGCAGCACCCCTGTCGTTTGTTGGCCAATGCCGTTTTGCAATGCCGCCATGCAGACGTTACTGCCGCAATGCAAGGCTGTGGCAACTGCACCTTTGACAGGGCGGGCATATCTCCGCAATGTAGGAGGATCAACCACAAGGAGAGATTTTCATGAACACCCTTTCACGGCGTTTTGCAAAGACCTTGCTGGGCGCGACCAGCATTTGTGCCCTTTCAGGCTTGGCCGCGTTAGCCGAGCCAGTGAAGCTGACGATTTTGGGGATTGGCGATATCTATAATTTTGCGGGTGACGGCGCGCAGGGCGGGTTTGCGCGGTTGAACGCGGTGGCACTGGCGGAACGCGCGGCCAACCCCAACACGATCTATGCCTTTGATGGCGATATGCTGTCGCCCTCGATCCTTTCGGGGTTCGACAAGGGGCAGAACACCATTGATCTGACCAATCTTGTGCCGTTCGATATTGCGGTGCCGGGCAACCACGAATTTGATTTCGGACCCGAGAATTTCGCTGAAAAGATGGCGGCGTCGAAGTATCCTTGGGCGGCGATCAACATCACCAATGCCGATGGCAGCCCCGTGACCGGGCTTGGCGGCGTGATGGTGAAAGAGTTGGCGGGGGTGAAAGTGGCGCTTGTTCCGGTGGCACAGGACACCACGCCCGAAGTGTCCAGCCCCGGTGATCTGAAGTTCCTACCCACGGTCGATACGGCGATTGAGGCAGCCAAGGCCGCGCGCGAGGCGGGGGCAGATATCGTGATCGGCGTGGTGCAGACCAATATGGAAAACGACCGGGCGCTGATCCGTAGCAAGGCCTTTGACGTGATCTTGTCGGGCGACGACCATTCCTATGCCACATCGTATGACGGGATCACCGCCTACGTCGAAACGTCGATTGACGGGCGGTATCTGTCGCCGCTGGATCTGATGGTCGAGATCGGCGATGATGAAGGCAAACGCACGGTCAAATGGACCCCGATGTTCCGGTTTATTGACAGTGCGGCCGTGACGCCAGACCCGGCCTCGCAGGCCATGGTGGATGGGTTTCAAACGGCATTGGATGCCAGTTTGAATGTGGAAATCGGCGTGACCGAAGGGGCCATGGATTCGCGCCGCAATGTGGTGCGGGCTGAAGAATCGGCGATGGGTAACCTGATTGCCGATGCCATTCGTGCGGCGACGGGCGCAGATATTGCCATCGCCAACGGTGGCGGAATTCGTGCCGATCGCACCTATGATGCGGGTACCATGCTGACGCGGCGCGATATTCTGACGGAACTGCCGTTTGGCAATACCACGGTGTTGACCGAAGTGCCTGGCAGCCAAGTGCTTGCGGCATTGGAAAACGGCTTTAGTCAGGTCGAAAAGGGTGCCGGGCGGTTCCCACAGGTGTCTGGGATCGAGGTGGTTTACGACCCAACTGCCCCTGCCGGGTCACGGGTGGCGTCGGTCAAAGTTGGCGGCGCGGATCTTGATGTGAACGCGGTCTACAAACTGGCGACCAACGACTATGTGCTGGGCGGCGGTGACGGTTATTCGGCGCTGGGGGGCGGCAAGGTGCTGATCAACGCCGGAAATGGCAATCTGATGGCCAATGATGTGATGGATTATATTGTGGCTGCGGGCAAAGTGACGGCCAAAGTTGAAGGCCGCATCAAGACCGTCGGCAACTGATTACTCCAAGCACTGGCTTGGTTTGGCGCGCCCTTTCACCGGGGCGCGCGTTATCATTGCGGATCAGAGGACTGGTGGCGGGCGCAGCATCTTGCCGAGGGCCGCAATTTCAGTGGCGGCCACGGCATCGGCTTTTGCTTCGATCTGGCGATATAGCGCCAACACTTGCGCGCCGGTTTTCGTCAGCCTGGCCCCGCCACCAGTGGCGCCGCCGCGTGTGCTTTCTACCAGAGGGTCGGTGAAGGCGGCATTCAGGGTTTCCACCAGCGACCACGCGCGTTTGTAACTCATCGCCATTTGCCGACCGGCTGCCGAAATGGATCCGGTGTCGCGGATACCCTCAAGCAGTTCGGCCTTGCCCGGGCCAAGCATCATCGCGCCCTCAAAGACAAGGCGCAGGCGCAGGCGATGGGCAAGGGGGGTGGTCATAGAAGTATCCAGAGCCAGCGAACCGGGATTTGCAAGCTGTTTTTGGCGGCTAATCCGGGTTGGCGTGGGGGGCGCTGGCGGTCTATTCTTTGGCTGGCAACAAGATGGGCGGCGGGTATGTGCGGACGTTTCACCATGACCCACCCGGACGAGGCTTTGGCGCGGCTGTTTGATGCTGTGCCGGGCAATGATCTGCCGCCGGTGCCGCGTTTCAATATCTGTCCGACGCAGCCTGTGGCCGTGGTGACCAGCGAGGCCGGGCGCAGGCTACGGGCGATGCGATGGGGGTTGTTGCCGGGATGGTATAAAACCCCGACCGACGGCCCGCTGATCATCAACGCGCGCGCCGATACCATTGCCACGAAACCCGCCTTTCGAGAGGCGGTGCGGACGCGGCGCTGTCTGATCCCGGCATCTGGGTTTTATGAATGGAGTGCAGGGCCCGAGGGGCAGCGGTTGCCTTGGTATATCACCCGGACCGATGGTGCGGCGATGGCCTTTGCGGCGATATGGCAGCCTTGGGAGGCGGGTGGAGTGGCGATGGATACCTGTGCGATGGTCACGACTGAGGCCGGACCGGATATGGGGGCCGTGCATCACCGTGAGCCAGTGATTGTAGAGCCCGCCGACTGGCCGCTTTGGCTGGGCGAGGCGGGGCATGGGGCGGCGGTTTTGATGCGGCCTGCGAAGCCGGGAGTTTTGCGGGCGCATCGGGTCGGGGTGGCGGTCAATTCAAACCGGGCGGAGGGGGCGGGATTGATTGAGCCGATTTGAGCGGGCCAGAGAAATGCTGGTCAGACCTGCTTGCGCTTGGATCGGGGCGGGGCTATTTAGGACGAAGCGCGGGCGTTGTGTAATGGTAAGACCTTAGCCTTCCAAGCTAAAGACGCGGGTTCGATTCCCGCCGCCCGCTCCAGTTTTCCCGAATATATGATGCCCCAAACCCGTGTCCTGCCCGTGTTATCAGGGGGCATAACACGCGTGTTATGATGGATAACATGTTGAAACCGCACAATACTTTGATTTTTGTTAACCTTTTGGCAAGGTGTAACACGCAGTCTTTGCGCGGTGGTCTGATCGGCAGACGCAAGGGGGCCTGAATACCCTGGCCCCCAGAAGGGTGGACTGCGCGAGACATCGCGGGAACCGGCGTCAGAGGCAGCCCGTGACCTGCAGGCCTACAGGTTTTCGGCTTGTGGCATGCCGAGCACATGATAGCCGCCGTCAACGTGCAACACTTCGCCTGTGGTGAATTTGCCGTAGTCGGAGGCAAGGTAGACCGCCGTGCCGCCCACGGATTCCAGCGTGGCGTTAGAGCGCAGCGGGGCGTTGGCTTCGGTATGGCGGAAGGTCTGACGCGCGCCACCGATCGCGGCCCCGGCAAGGGTTTTCATCGGGCCGGGCGACACCGCGTTGACGCGGATACCCTGGGGGCCAAGGTCATTGGCCAGATAACGCACCGAGGATTCCAAGGCGGCTTTGGCCACGCCCATCACGTTGTAATTGGGGGTGACGCGGTTCGAGCCCTGGAAAGTCAGGGTCAGCAGGCAGCCGCCATTTGGCATGATCTCGGACGCGCGGCGGGCGCAGTCGATGAACGAAAAGCACGAGATGGCGAGCGAGTTCTTGAAATTATCGAGGCTGGTGTTGATGAACCGCCCCGTCAGCTCGTTCTTGTCGGAAAACGCGATGGCGTGCACCAGAAAGTCGATGCTGCCCCATTCGTCGGCAAGCCGGGCGAAACAGGCATCCATCGACGCCGCGTTCATCACATCGACATCGACCAGCAAGGTCGAGCCAACCGAGGCGGCAAGCGGTTCAACCCGCTTGCCAAAGGCATCGCCCTGATAGGAAAACGCCAGTTCGGCCCCTTCGGCAGCCATGGCCGAGGCAATGCCCCACGCAATCGAACGCTCGTTCGCGACACCCATGATGAGCCCGCGTTTGCCCTTCATCAAATCAGCCATGTGAAATCCTCAGTCCTTGAATTTGCTGAGAACCAAGGTGGCATTGGTGCCGCCAAAGCCAAAGCTGTTCGACAAAATGGAATCCAGTTCCACATCCTTGCGGTAGGTGGTGGCGATTTCATCGGGGTGAATTTCGGGGTCCAGTTCGGTGATATTGGCCGAAGCGGTGATGAAATTACCCTGCATCATCAAGATGCTATAGATCGCCTCTTGCACGCCGGTCGCCCCCAGCGAATGCCCGGTCAGCGATTTGGTCGAGGAAATCGGCGGCACGTGGCCCTCGCCAAACACCCGGCGGATCGCCTTGACCTCGGTGACGTCGCCCGCCGGGGTCGAGGTGCCGTGGGCGTTGATATAGTCGATTTTGCGGCCCTTTGGCAGGGTGGAAAGCGCCAGTTTCATCGAGCGTTCGCCGCCTTCGCCCGAGGGGGCAACCATATCCGAGCCATCAGAGGTGGCGCCATAGCCGGTAACTTCGGCATAGATTTTGGCACCGCGGGCAAGGGCGTGGCTAAGCTCTTCGAGCACCACAACACCACCACCGCCGGCGATGACGAACCCATCGCGGGTGGCGTCAAAGGCGCGGGCGGCCGTGGTGGGGGTGTCGTTGTATTTCGACGACATCGCGCCCATGGCATCGAACAGGCACGACAGCGTCCAATCAAGTTCCTCGCCGCCACCGGCAAACACGATGTCTTGCTTGCCCATCTGGATCAACTCGACACCATTGCCGATGCAATGCGCCGAGGTGGAACATGCCGAGGTGATGGAATAGTTGACGCCCTTGATCTTGAACGGGGTGGCAAGGCAGGCAGAGTTGGTTGAAGACATGCCCTTGGTCACCATGAACGGCCCCATGCGTTTGGGGCTGCCGGTTTCGCGCACGATGTTGTGGGCGCGGTAAAAGCTTTTGGTCGAAGGGCCGCCAGAGCCCATGATCAGCCCCGAGCGCACGTTTGAGACGTCGGTCGGTTCCAGCCCGGAATCCTTGATCGCCTGATCCATGGCGATAAAGTTATAGGCTGCCCCGTCGCCCATAAAGCGCAGATCGCGTTTGTCGATATGGTCTTCGAGCACGATATTGGGCGCGCCATGCACCCGGCAGCGAAAGCCGTGTTCGGCGTAATCAGGCGCGAAAACGATGCCGGATTTGCCGGTGCGCAGGCTGGTTTCAACGTCGGCTACGGTGTTGCCGATAGAGGATACGATACCGATCCCGGTGATGACGACGCGACGCATGGGCGTTCTCCTTTATCGCAAGTTTGCCGGCAATCAGTTTTCTGACAGCGCGACTTTCATATCCTTGACGAGATAAATCACCTCGCCGTCTGCCTCTACCCGGCCATCGGCCACCCCCATGGTCAGGCGGCGGGTGGTGATGGCCTTGGTGAAATCAACAAAGTAGCGGATCATTTTGCGATCCGGGCGGACCATGCCGGTCAGCTTAACCTCGCCGACGCCCAAAGCATAGCCGCGCCCCAGCCAACCCCGCCAGCCAAGGTTGAAACCGGTCAGTTGCCACAGGCCGTCAAGCCCAAGGCAGCCGGGCATGATCGGATTGCCGGGAAAATGGCATTTGAAAAACCAAAGGTCGGGGGTGATGTCAAACTCGGCCACCACATGGCCTTTGCCATGCAGGCCGCCGTCGGCCGAGATTTCGGTGATCCGGTCCATCATCAGCATCGGCGGTTCGGGAAGTTGTGCGTTGCCGGGGCCGAACAATTCGCCCCGCGCGCATTTCAGCAAACCGTCTTTGTCAAAGCTTGTCGGATATCCCGCCATTTGGCCCCGTCTCCCGTTTCCAACCCTGATTTCCGTCTATCATCCGCATCCAAGCACTGGCAAGGGCGGGCGGCGCGGTCTGCGGGCTTTGCGCGGAACAGGGCGCGGCGTGAATTGGTTTGAAAACCGGTGTGGCAGGGCCTAATACAGAAGCAAGCTTAGCAGGGCGGATGGCGCAATGATGCGGACAGCAGTTGAACGGGGCACGGATTGGCTGATGCGGGGGGGCTTGCGCCCGACGCGCCAGCGGGTGGCGCTGGCGTCGTTGCTGGTGGGAGACGGGATTGACCGCCATGTATCGGCCGAAAGCCTGTTCGCCGCCAGCATGCAGACCGACGAGCGGGTCAGCCTTGCGACGGTCTACAATACCCTGCGCGCGTTTTGTGAAGCGGGCCTGATGCAGGAAGTCGTGGTTGATGGCGCGAAAAGCTATTTCGACACAAGGATGGACAGCCACCCGCATTTCTATTGGGAAGACACCGGTGAAGTGATCGACGCCCCGAACGATCAGCTGGAGATTTCTCAACTGCCATCCCTGCCAGAAGGCTCGGTGTTGTCGCGGGTCGATGTTGTGATCCGGCTAAAGCGCGCCTGATCCAAAACGCCCTACTTTTCGGTTTTTCTTTGCAAAAATACTCGCCGCGCAGCGTCCGGCAGCAATGCCGTTCGCAACGGCACAAAGCATCGCCGCGTCAGCCGCCGCTGCGCGGGGCTCGATGCCCCGGGCAGCGGCATTTATGCAAGCAAAAGCCCCGGCGGTGGTGCCGGGGCTTGTTGTTTCAGCATAGCAACGGTCAGACGGCTTTCTTCAGCGCCTCGACCAGATCGGTCTTCTCCCACGAGAATCCGCCATCAGCCTCGGGGGCGCGGCCAAAGTGGCCGTAGGCCGAGGTGCGCGCATAGATCGGGCGGGTCAGTTGCAGATGCTCGCGGATACCGCGCGGGGTCAGGTCCATCACTTTGGCCACTGCGCGTTCGATCTGTTCGGCTTCAACCTTGCCGGTGCCGTGGGTGTCGACATAGATCGACAGTGGTTTGGCCACGCCGATCGCATAGGACACCTGCAGGGTGCAACGGTCGGCAAGTCCTGCCGCCACCACGTTTTTCGCCAGATAGCGCGCGGCATAGGCGGCCGAGCGGTCAACCTTGGTTGGATCCTTGCCGGAAAACGCACCGCCGCCATGCGGGGCCGCACCGCC
>JBAVTI010000253.1:0-2847 GCA_049696055.1 Paracoccaceae bacterium
GAGATATGGGTGTCGTAAACCAGCGCCTCTTGGCCGTCAAAAATTGCATAGCTGGCAATGCCAAGCGACAGCGCGCCATCGTCGACCCAATTCGGACCTTCGGCAAAACGGTGGCCTTCAACCCGGCCATCATAGAACGCCAGCACGTTTTCGGCCGGCGTCAGGATGCGCAGATGGCTTGTTACGCTCATTCCGCCGCCATTTTGATCACCGGTTCCATCGTGCTTAGGATATCCAGTGAGAGGTGGCATTTGATCTGATGCTCGCCTTGCAGCACCTGCACCGGCGGCATGACGGTTTCGCACAGGTTGCCCGGCACTTGGGTTTTCCAGCGGCAGCGGGTCTGGAACGGGCAGCCGGGCGGCGGGTTCATTGCCGACGGAATATCGCCCTCCAGCACGATGCGCTTTTTGATCACACGGGTATCGGCGATCGGCACCGCGGACAGCAGCGCCTCGGTATAGGGGTGGTAAGGCGGGCTGAACACCTGATCGGTGGTGCCCATTTCCACCACATGGCCCAGATACATCACCATCACCCGGTCCGACAGGTAGCGCACGATGGAAAGATCGTGGCTGATGAACAGCAATGTGGTGCGGTTAACGCGTTGAATTTCCATCAAAAGATCGGTGACAGCCGCCTGAACCGAGACATCAAGCGCCGATACCGGTTCATCGGCCACCACGATCTTGGCACCACCGGCAAAGGCGCGGGCGATACCGACCCGCTGCTTTTGCCCGCCGGAAAGCTGGCGCGGCATCCGCTCGGCAAAGGCGCGCGGCAGCTTCACCAGATCCAGCAGTTCCAGCATGCGGGCATGGCGTTCGGCGTCGGAATTGCCCTGCTTGAAAATCTCGAGCGCGCGGATGATCTGGCGACCCACCGACATCGAGGGGTTCAGGGTGTCAAACGGGTTCTGGAACACCATTTGCACGCCCGACACCATATCGGTGGATCGCTTTTCAATCGGCGTATTCTGAATATCGCGATCATAGAGCATGATCTTGCCCGAGGTCGCGGTTTCCAACCCCATCAGCACCTTGGCAAAAGTAGATTTGCCGCAGCCAGATTCGCCAACGATTGCAAGGGTTTCACCCTCGCGCGCCTCAAAACTTAGGGTTTCGTTGGCCTTGACCACCTTTTTGGCACCGCCACCGAACACCCCGCCGCTGGAAACCTCGTAGTATTTGCGCAGATCGTCCATCCTTAGGACAACCTCGCCCACCGGGGTTTTCTCAAAGGTTTTCACGGCCTTCAACGGCGCGTTCCAGTCGATTTGCGCGAACTTCAGGCAGCGGGTCTCGTGGCGGTTGCCCTCGGGCACCAGCGCCATCGGCACCTCGCCCTTGTTGCACAGCCCGTCCTGAAAGTAGTCGCAGCGCGGGCCAAAATTGCAGCCCGGGGGCCGTTCATGTGGCAGCGGGAAATTGCCGGGAATCGCCACCAGAGGATGCGAATTCTTGTCGGCCCCCGGCAGCGGAATCGAGCGGAACAGCGCTTGGGTATAGGGGTGGCGCATTTTGTCGAACACTTCGCGCACGTTGCCGGTCTCGACCGCCTCGCCAGAATACATCACGCAAAGCCGGTTGCAGGTATCAAGAATCAGCCCAAGGTTATGGCTGATGAACAGCATCGAGGTGCCGTATTTATGGCCCAGATCCTTGACCAGATCGACAATCCCGGCCTCGACCGTCACATCAAGGGCGGTGGTCGGCTCGTCCAGGATCAACAGCGCGGGCTTGGACATCAGCGCCATGGCAATGACGATGCGCTGCTGCTGCCCCCCCGAAAGCTGGTGCGGATAGGCGTTCAGAATGCGGTCGGGGTCGGGCAGGCGCACGTCGGCCACAATCTGACGGGCAAGCACCAAAGCCTCGGTGCGCGACATGCCTTGGTGGATCATCGGCACTTCGGCCAATTGTGCGCCAATTCGCATCGCCGGGTTCAATGACGCCATCGGTTCTTGATAGATCATCGCGATTTCAGAACCGCGAATGTGGCGCAGTTCCTCCTCGCCCATATGGGTAAGATCGCGGCCCTTGAATTTGATGCTGCCAGAAACGATTTTGCCGTTTTTGCCCAGATCGCGCATTACCGCCAGCGCCACGGTCGATTTGCCACAGCCAGACTCGCCGACAAGGCCCATTGCCTCGCCCGCCATCACCGAACAGGAAAAATCCATCACCGCGGGAATTTCGCGCATGCGGGTGAAGAAGCTGATCGAGAGGTTTGATATCTCGAGGATGGGTTGCGTGGGATCCCAGTTGGGTTTGGCGGTCATGATCATCTGCCTGTTTTAGGTGGATGGGGCGGAGCCGGGTGTTTCACACCCCCGGACCCCCGTGGGATATTTGGGAACAGAAGAAACGGTTCAATCCTTCAGGCTTTCTTCACGCAATCCGTCGGCAAGCAGGTTAAGGCCAAGCACCAGGCTCATCAGGGCAAGGGCAGGGACCACGGCGGGGTGCGGGAATTGCGACAGCAGTTTGCGCCCGGCGTTGATGGTCGATCCCCAGTCGGGGCTTTCGGGGGCGACGCCAAGGCCAAAGAAGCCGAGGGTTCCCAGAAGGATGGTTGTATAGCCGATCCGCAGGCAAAAGTCGACGATCAGCGGCCCACGGGCATTAGGCAAAATCTCCCATAGCATGATATACCACGGGCCTTCGCCACGGGTCATGCCTGCCGCCACATAGTCGCGTGATTTGATGTCCATCACGATGCCGCGCACGATGCGAAACACCGTTGGCGCGTTGACGAACACCACCGACACGAAGACATTCAGCAGGTTCGGCGCCATCGACCACACCCCCAACGGATCGGCGTTGAACGCAAGGCCCGAATAGGCCC
>JBAVTI010000254.1:0-8746 GCA_049696055.1 Paracoccaceae bacterium
ATCACCCGCGTCGGCGACGATTGTCTGCTGATGACCGGATCGCACGTCGGCCATGACGCAAGTCTTGGCAACCGCGTCATCCTTGCCAATCAGGTTGCCATCGCGGGACACTGCCAGATTGCCGACGATGTCATCATCGGTGGCCTGTCGGGCGTGCATCAATGGGTGCGCATCGGGCGCGGGGCCATCATCGGCGCTGTGACCATGGTCACCAATGACGTGCTGCCCCACGGCCTTGTCCAAGGCCCGCGCGGCGAGCTTGACGGGCTGAACCTTGTTGGCCTCAAACGTCGGGGCGTCGACCGCGCCGATATCGCCGCCCTGCGCGCCGCTTATACCGCGCTGGCATCAGGCGAAGGCGCGTTTCTGGACCGGGCGCGCGCGCTTGCCGAAACCGCCGAAAGCCCCTTTGTGCGCGAGATGACGGATTTCATCCTTGGCGCGTCAGACCGCTCGTTCCTGACCCCGAAATGACGGCAACCCCGCAAAAAATCGCGATCATCGCGGGCAGCGGTGGCCTTCCTGCCGCTTTGGCCGCCGCGCTTCATGCCCCCATCATCGCCGCATTAGACGGTTTCGCCCCCGAAGGCCTGACGCCCGACATCACCTTTCGCGTCGAACGCCTGCTGCCCTTTCTGCGCCACCTTGAAGACGCCGGTGTGACCCATGTCGTCTTTGCCGGGGCCGTGCAGCGCCCGCGCCTTGACCCATCGCTTTTTGATCCGCACACCGCCCAAATCGTGCCGCGCCTGCTTGCCGCGATGCAGGCCGGCGATGACGCCACGCTGCGCGAAGTCATCGCGATATTCGAAGAATCGGGGTTCGCGGTTGTCGGCGTGCAAGACATCGCCCCCGATCTTGTGCCCGGCGCGGGCATCCTGACCGGCACCCCGACCGAGGCTGACGCCCGCGATGCCGCCCGCGCCGCCGAAATCGTCGCCGCGCTTGGGGCTGTCGATGTGGGGCAGGGGGCTGTGGTGGCCCAGGGCCTGTGTCTGGCGGTCGAATCCCTGCCCGGCACCGATGCCATGCTTGATTGGGTCGCGCAAACCGCACGCCGCCCCAATCCGGCGGGGGCAAAGGGCGTGTTCTACAAGGCACCAAAGCCGGGGCAGGACCGCCGCATCGATCTGCCCGCCCTTGGCCCACAAACTGTGGCTCGTGCCGCTGCGGCGGGCCTTGCAGGCATTGTCTGGCAAGCGGGCGGGGTGATCCTGCTTGACCGTGACGATATGATCGCCGGGGCGCAGGCACATGGCCTGTTCCTTTGGTCGCGCGAACCATGAAGCTGTTCCTGATCGCCGGTGAACCTTCTGGGGATCGGCTGGGTGCGGCCCTGATGGCGGGACTGAAAACCCTTGTGCCATCCGTCGAATTCCAAGGTGTCGGCGGCCCCCTGATGCAGGCCGAAGGCCTGACCAGCCTGTTCCCGATGGAAGAACTGTCGATCATGGGCATCGCCGAGGTGCTGCCGAAATATCTGCACCTCAAGCGCCGGATCAGACAAGCTGCCGAAGCGGCGATTGCCAGTGATCCCGCCGCCCTGATCACCATCGACAGCCCGGATTTCTGTCTGCGTGTGGCGGGGTTGGTCAAGGCGGCAAAGCCCGATCTGAAAACCATCCATTACGTCGCCCCGTCTGTCTGGGCATGGCGTCCCGGGCGGGCGGCCAAGATGGCCCGCGTGATCGACCATGTTCTGGCGCTTTTGCCGTTCGAGCCGCCCTATATGACTGCCGCAGGCATGACATGCGATTTTGTCGGCCATCCTGTGGTCGCCGAAAGATTGGCGACGAAAGCCGAAGCCGCCGTCCTCAAAACCGCCAGCCCTACCATCCTTGCGCTTCCGGGGTCACGCAAAGCCGAGGTGACGCGCCTTGCCCCTGTCATCGGGGCGACCTTGGCGCAGATCAAGGCAAAGCATCCGAACGCGCAGGTGTTGCTGCCCACGGTGCGTGGTGTCGCGGGCTTGGTGCGGGAACTCGCCGCCAACTGGCCTGTCCAACCCCAGATCATCGAAGACGCCGCCCAGAAACGCGCCGCCTTTGCCGCCGCTGATGTGGCAATTGCCGCTTCTGGAACCGTCTCGCTGGAACTCGCCGCGAATAAGCTGCCGATGGTCATTGCCTATGACATGAACCCGCTGACCCTCTGGCTGATGCGCCGCGCGGCCCTGATTGACACGGTCACTTTGGTCAATCTGGTGTCAGAAACCCGCGTCGTGCCCGAATTCATCGGCGAGAGGTGCCGCGCCGACCTGATCGCCCCAGCGCTGCTTGATCTGCTGCAAAACGGCCCGGCGCGTGATGCCCAAATCGCCGCGATGCTGGTCACAATGGAACGGTTGGGGCAGGGCGGCGAGCCTCCGGGTTTGCGCGCGGCAAGGTCGGTCCTTGCCGCGATAAAGCGTCAAAAATTGGTGAATGAACTTCACTGATTATAGTGAAACCAATGACTTACCAATCATAACACGCGTGTTACCCTACGCGCGGCCCTTCCAGATCCAACCGCCACCCAAAATCCGGCTGCCTTCGGTTTCATAGAAAACACAAGCCTGCCCCGCCGAAACGCCATCCTCCGGCGATAGAAGTTCCACCTCCGCCTCGGTCGCCGAAATCGGCCGGATCACCGCAGGCCGTGGGGGCCGCGTGGACCTCACCTTGACCAGAACATGCCACTCCTCCCGGCTCTCAAACGCCGCATCTCCCAGCCAGTTGATTTCCCGTACTGGAATCGTCCGCGTCGACAGTGCCTCCTTCGGCCCGACAATCACCCGCCTCAGGTCAGGGTCCAGCCTGACCACATAGATCGGCTCTTCCAACCCCCCGATCCCCAGCCCCCGCCGCTGACCAATCGTGTAATGAATAACCCCGCGATGCTGACCCACGACATTCCCGGCCAGATCGACAATCTCCCCCGGTTCCGCCGATCCGGGCCGCGGCTTTTCAATCACCGCCGCATAGTCGCCATTCGGGACGAAACAGATGTCCTGACTGTCCGGCTTGTCGGCCACCGACAACCCATACTTCGCCGCCAGCGCCCGCGTCTCCGCCTTGGACGCCAAATGGCCCAGCGGAAACCGCAGATAATCCAGCTGCTCCGCCGTGGTCGAGAACAGGAAATAGCTCTGATCGCGCGCCGCATCGGTCGCCGAATGCAGCTCCGGCCCCGCCACCCCAACCTTGCGCTGAATATAATGCCCCGTCGCCATGCAATCGGCATCAAGGTCCCGCGCGGTTTGCAGCAGATCCTTGAACTTAACCCGTTCATTGCAGCGAATACACGGCACTGGCGTCGCCCCGGAAAGATAGGCGTCGGCAAACTCTTCAATCACCGCCTCGCGGAAGGTATTCTCATAATCCAGAACATAGTGCGGAAACCCCATCGTCTCCGCCACCCGCCGCGCGTCGTGAATATCGCGCCCCGCACAGCATGCGCCCTTTTTCGCCAGCGCCGCCCCATGATCGTAAAGCTGCAAGGTGACCCCCACCACGTCATAGCCTTGCTCGGCCAGTTGCGCCGCCACAACCGAGCTGTCGACGCCCCCAGACATCGCCACCACCACCCGCGTCTCGCGCGGCGGCTTGGCAAATCCTAAGGAATTCAGCGGATGATCAAGGGACATGACACGCCTTTTGGGGGAAAGGGCCGCAGCCCGCATTTGTAGCGCAATATAGGAAAATGCTACACACTCTCAACCCCCCGGTTTCACAGATGCTTAAGCCTGTTGGTGCAAGGTTCCTGCCAAAGCAGAAGGGTCGTGGGATGTATCTGAAGAAAGTTGACGGGCCAAGACAAGTAACCCTGCCGGATGGCACGGTGCTCAGCCGGGCAGATTTGCCCAGCCCGGACACCCGCCGTTGGGTGGCCAGCCGCAAGGGGATTGTGGTCAAAGCCGTGGTTTACGGCTTGATTTCGCAACGCGAAGCCCTCGAGCGTTACGCCTTGTCCGAAGAAGAATTCGCGCTTTGGCGGGCGGCGGTCGAACTTCATGGTGAAAAAGCGTTGAAAGTCACCGCGATCCAAAAATATAGACAACTTTAGATTGTTTTTTCAATTGGCTCTGCGACAGTAACGAGCAATTAACCATTTGACCGTCAGAGTGGTTAACGAACAAGGGACTGTTACGGAGTAATTGGAATGCGAATCTTGCTGGTTGAGGATGATCCCACAACGTCGCGCAGCATCGAATTGATGCTGACCCATGCGAATTTGAACGTCTATTGCACCGATCTGGGCGAAGACGGGGTCGATCTGGCGAAACTCTATGATTATGATTTGATTTTGCTGGATCTTAACCTGCCGGATATGAGCGGGCATGAGGTATTGCGCCAATTGCGGTTGGCGCGGATCGACACGCCGATCCTCATCTTGTCGGGGGCTGATGATACCGACAATAAAATCAAAGGCTTCGGTTTCGGCGCTGATGATTACATGACCAAGCCCTTCCACCGTGAAGAATTGGTTGCCCGCATTCACGCCATCATCCGCCGATCAAAAGGCCATGCGCAATCGGTCATCAAGACCGGCAAGGTTGCGGTCAATCTTGATGCCAAAACCGTCGATGTCGATGGAAAGACGGTGCATTTGACCGGTAAAGAATATCAGATGCTGGAATTGCTTTCCCTGCGTAAAGGCACCACCTTGACCAAGGAAATGTTCCTTAACCATCTCTATGGCGGCATGGATGAACCGGAACTGAAAATCATCGACGTATTTATTTGCAAATTACGCAAAAAACTGGCCGAGGCGACAGGCGGGTCGAACTATATTGAAACGGTTTGGGGGCGCGGCTACGTTCTTCGCGATCCGACACCGGTCGACATGGAGCGTCGTTTTGCCATCGGGGCATGATAAGCAGCGCTGACCACTGGAAATCTTCGGGCTACTCTCCTAAACCTTGGGAAAGGATCCGGGGAGCGATGGATGCGGGACGCAAAGTCTGTTGATCAACTGACCATGACCGAGGCAAAGGAAGAGCTTGCCCGGCTGGTCGGTCTGATCGGGCAAGCCAACATCGCTTATCACACGTTGGATGCGCCCAACATCAGTGATGCCGAGTATGATGCGTTCAAACAGCGCAACCTCGCGATCGAGCGGCGGTTTCCGGAACTAAAACGTGCCGACAGCCCCAGCGATCAAGTTGGTGCCATTTTGGCCGAAGGCTTCGCAAAAGCACCGCACGAAGTTCGAATGCTAAGCCTTGAGAATGCTTTTGACGATGCCGACGTGGCTGATTTCGTCGACCGCATCGCCAAGTTTCTGGGGCACGGTTCCAGTTTGGCCTATACGGCTGAGCCCAAAATCGACGGGTTGTCGCTGTCTTTGCGCTATGAAAATGGCATCCTTGTGCAGGCCGCTACCCGTGGCGACGGCGAAGTAGGTGAGAATGTTACTGAAAATGCCCGCACCATCACCGATATTCCCAAGCGTCTGTCGAATGCCCCGAACCTGATCGAGGTGCGTGGCGAGGTTTACATGAGCCATGCTGAATTTGCCGCCCTCAACGCGCGTCAAACCGCGAAGGGTGAAAAAACCTTTGCCAATCCCCGCAACGCTGCCGCCGGATCACTGCGCCAACTTGATGCCAGCATCACCGCATCTCGGCCGCTGCATTTCTTCGCCTATGCTTGGGGCGCTGTATCAGAACCGCTGGCGGAAACTCAACTAGCTGCGATCAACCGTCTGAAAGATATGGGGTTTCAGGTAAATCCACTGACCTGCCTCTGCGCCTCCCCGTCAGAGCTTTTGGCCCATTACCGCACCATCGAATCCCAGCGCGCCAGCCTTGGCTATGATATCGACGGCGTGGTCTACAAGGTGGATGACCTCGGGCTGCAACGCCGTCTGGGGTTTCGTTCTGCCACCCCGCGGTGGGCTATCGCCCATAAATTTCCCGCCGAACTGGCGTGGACCCGGCTTGAGGCGATCGACATTCAGGTTGGACGCACGGGGGCCTTGTCGCCTGTTGCCCGTCTGGCACCTGTCACCGTGGGTGGTGTCGTCGTCTCAAATGCGACGTTGCACAACGAAGATTACATTGCAGGCCGTGACAGCAAGGGGGACATCATTCGCGCGGGCAAAGATATCCGGGTTGGCGATTGGGTGCAGGTCTATCGGGCTGGCGACGTGATCCCGAAAATCGCTGATGTCGATCTGGAAAAACGCCCCGAAACTGCCGGTCCCTATGCGTTCCCAACCCGCTGCCCCCAATGCGGATCCGAAGCTATTCGCGAAGAAGGCGACGCCGTGCGCCGCTGTTCTGGCGGTCTGATCTGCCCGGCCCAAGCGGTAGAGCGTCTGAAACATTTCGTGTCGCGCGCTGCTTTTGACATCGAAGGTTTGGGGGCAAAGCAGATCGAGGCCTTTTTCAACGACCCCGATTTGCCCGTCAAAACCCCGGCAGATATTTTCACGCTTCAGGCACGAGATGCCGCCAGCCCGCTGAAAAAGCTGAAGAATCGCGATGGCTGGGGTGAAAAATCAACCCTGAACCTGTTCAAAGCCATTGCCGAAAAGCGCACAATTCCGCTTAATCGGCTGATCTTTGCGCTTGGTATCCGCCATGTTGGCGAAAGCTCGGCCAATCTGCTTGCCACCCATTACGGCAGTTGGCCATTGTTCGAGACCGCGATGACTGCAGCCAGAATAGGCGAAGGCCAGGAATGGGCTGATCTGACGGCCATTGATCAAGTGGGGGCCGTACTTGCGGCCTCGCTGGTGACCACCTTCCACCAACCGGCCGAACGCGCCGCAATTGACGCCCTTGTGGCCCACCTCACCATCGAAGATGTGGTCGCCCATGCGCCGGTGGACAGTCCGGTTGCCGGAAAAGTCGTGGTTTTTACCGGTACATTGGAAAAAATGTCCCGCGCCGAGGCAAAGGCCCGCGCCGAATCGCTTGGTGCCAAAGTCGCGGGGTCGGTTTCGGCGAAAACCGACCTCGTCGTGGCCGGGCCGGGGGCTGGCACCAAGGCCAAACAAGCACAATCACTTGGGGTCAAGATCATTGATGAAGATGCTTGGCTTGCTTTGATCGGCACAGCATGAGCCGCCCGGAACTTCTGTTTCCCCTCTTTGCGGAACTGGAAACGCTGGATGGAATCGGCCCAAAGTCCGCCCGCGCTTTTGCTGCTTTGGGGGTCGAAAAACCCAAAGACCTGCTGTTCTTGTTGCCGCATTCCGGCATCGACCGTGCCCGCCGCGCGTCGATCCGCGATGTGGTGCCGCCCACGACCGTCACAGTCGAGGTGACGGTCGGCGGTCATTTCCCTCCGCGCACCAAGGGCCGCCCCTACCGGATCATGGTGCGCGACGAAGCCTTTGAATTTCAACTGGTTTTCTTTCACGCCCGTGCCGATTACCTGACAAAGTTACTGCCGACGGGGCAAAAGCGTCTTGTATCGGGGCGGGTGGAAATCTTTGATGGCATCGCGCAAATGGTGCATCCCGACCACGTTTTGCGCCCTGAAGAGGCCGCCGAACTGCCCGCGTTTGAACCGGTCTATCCGCTTACTGCCGGAATAACCCAAAAACTTATCTCAAAAGCCGCACAATCGGCGCTTGCCCGCACCCCGGTCTTGCCCGAATGGATCGACGGCCCGCTGAAACTGCGTGAGGGCTGGCCCGATTGGCACGCCGCCGTTACTGCCGTCCACGCGCCTCGTACGGCTGCCGATATTGCCCATACCGCGCCCTATCGCCTGCGGTTGGCCTATGATGAACTTTTCGCGCATCAGCTTACCCTGTCGCTGGCCCGTGCCCAATTGCGCAAAGGCAAAGGTATCGCCTCAGTTGGCAACGGCGCATTGCAAGCCCTTGTTTTAGATAGCCTTCCCTATGCGCTAACCACGGCGCAATCCCGCGCAATAGCCGAGATTTCGGCAGATCTTGCCTCGCCTTTGCGGATGAACCGTCTGCTGCAGGGCGATGTCGGCTCGGGAAAGACGCTGGTTGCATTGATGGCGCTTTTGGTTGTGGTCGAGGCGGGCGGGCAGGGGGTCATGATGGCCCCGACCGAGATTCTCGCCCGTCAACATATGGAAAGCCTGACCCCGCTGGCCCGGGCGGCGGGCATCCGGGTTGACCTGCTTACTGGCCGCGATAAGGGCGCTGACCGCGAGGCCAAGCTTGCCGATCTGGCATCGGGCAAGATAAACGTCCTTGTCGGCACCCATGCCGTCTTTCAAAAAGATGTTCACTTTCATGATCTTAGACTTGCTGTTGTCGATGAGCAGCACCGTTTCGGCGTCGCTCAGCGGATGGAGCTTGGTGCCAAAGGGCAGGCCTCGGATGTGTTGGTGATGACCGCGACCCCGATTCCCCGCAGCCTCGCCCTTGCCAGTTATGGCGATATGGACGTGTCGGTTCTGGATGAAAAGCCAAGCGGGCGTAAACCGGTGAAAACGGCGCTGATCACCACCGCGCGCATCGACGAAGTGGTGGCTCATTTGCGCCAGGCCGTCGCCGAGGGCAGGCAGGCCTATTGGGTTTGCCCGCTTGTCGAAGATAGCGAGATTTTGGATTACGCGTCTTCCGAAGCCCGCTTTCAGCATTTGCGCGCCGCGTTGGGTGAAGGTGTGGTTGGCTTGGTGCACGGTCAAATGCCCCCCGCCGAGAAAGACGCCGCAATGGCGCGTTTTACGGCGGGTGACACCAAGGTTCTGGTGGCCACAACCGTGATCGAGGTCGGCGTCAACGTGCCCAACGCCTCGATCATGGTGATCGAGCGTGCCGAGATTTTTGG
>JBAVTI010000255.1:0-11661 GCA_049696055.1 Paracoccaceae bacterium
ACCTATCCGACCACGATCACCCAACTGCAGCAGATGTTTGCCAACAAGGAAATCGCACTGGTTTTTGACTACGACCCTTCGCAATTCGGCCTTGCTGTTGATGCGGGCACCTACTCCACCACCACGCGGTCTTTCGGGCTGACCGACGGCACCATCGGCAATACAAACTACGTTCTGATCCCTTTTAACTCGCCCAACAAAGCCGCCGCAATGGTGCTGGCAAACGTTCTGATTTCCGGCGATCAGCAGTTAGAGAAGGCCAAGCCCACCGTTTGGGGCACTGCCCCCGCAATCGACGTGACGAAAACCCTGCCCGAAGTCCAGACCGCCTTTGCTGCCCTGCCCGCCCATCCGGCCGTCGTTTCGGCGACAGAACTCGCCCGCGTTTCGCTGCCAGAGTTGCAGGCGGACTGGATCAGCGCGATTGAAAAGGGCTGGCAGCAAAACGTCGGCCAGTAGCCGTAGGTTGACCCAATCCGCCGGGCCTGCGATGCAGTCGTAGGCCCACCTATTTCCCGAGCCCACATGCCCGACCGCCTAAAGATCGCCCTGATGCTGGCCCCCACGCTTTGCGTGATTGGGGTGCTGTTTTTTGGTGGGCTGGCGGTCATTGTGATCCGCAGCTTCAGCTACATGCCCAGCCTTGGTCTGACCGAACCGAACCTTGTCGCCTACCGCGAGGTTTTCGGATCGGAGGTGTTTTTGTCCTCGCTTGGGTTAAGCCTGCATATCGCGCTTACCTCGACGCTGCTGTCGCTGATCTTGGCCATAGCGGCGGCGCTGTTGTTGCGGCAGGTCAGAGTCGGGCGGGCGGCGATTCATTTCCTGTTTCAGTTGAACCTGACGGTGCCGCATATCGTGGGGGCGATTGGGATTCTGTATTTGTTTTCCCAGTCGGGCAGTTTTGCGCGGGCGGGGTATCATGCCGGGCTGATCGGCAAACCCGCTGATTTTCCGGCGCTGGTATTTGACCCCTATGCCATCGGCATCATTCTGCAATACGTCTGGAAAGAAGTGCCGTTCATCGGGGTAATCATCCTTGCACAAATGCGAACAATCGGCCCGGATTACGAAGCTGTAGCGCGGACATTGGGGGCCACCAATTGGCAAAGGTTCCGTCATGTTCTGTTGCCCCTGATCCTGCCGGGGGCGCTGTCAGCAAGCGTGATCGTGTTTGCCTTTGCCTTTGGCGCCTATGAAATTCCGTTGCTTTTGGGCGCAAGTCATCCGGTCGCGTTACCGGTTCTTGCCTATCGCACTTATACGGATGTGGATCTGACCAGCCGACCCGCGGCGATGGCAATGGCGGTGACAATAGCGATTTTGTCGGCGGGATTGATTTGGGCCTATCTGCGGATTGCTCGGCGGGGGCTACGGCAATGACATCAAAGGTGCGCGGGCTTGGGCTGACATTGCTGATCATCTGGCTGCTTGCACCACTGATCCCGCTGGCAATCTGGTCCTTTAGCGCGGCCTGGTTCTTCCCGGATCTGTTGCCTGCAGAGTGGTCGTTGCAGGGCTGGCGCTATGCGATGTCGGATGCGTCGGGGGTGATCGACAGCCTGTGGTTGACTCTGGGAATTGCGGCGCTGACCTCGGGGCTATCGGCACTGATTGGGGTGCCTGCAGGGCGTGCGCTGGGGATGCACCAATTTCGCGGCAAACAGTTGGTCGAGTTGATTGTTCTGGCTCCGCTGATTGTGCCGGGGATTGCCGTGGCGATGGGGCTGCATTCGGTGTTCATCGGGCTTGGGCTGAACAATACAGTAGCCGGGGTAGTTCTAGTGCATTTGGTGCCGACGCTGCCCTATATGGTGCTGATGATGGCGGCGGTTTTCGCCAATTTTGACGTAGGGTTCGAGGATCAGGCGCGCAGCCTTGGGGCGTCGCCTTTGCGCGTGTTCTGGCACATCACGTTGCCCGCCATTCTGCCGGGATTGGTTGTGGGGGCGTTGTTCGCGTTTCTGGTATCGTGGAGCCAGTATCTGCTGACCCTATTGGTCGGCGGCGGGCGTATTGTGACCATGCCATTGCTTTTGTTTAACTTTGTGGCAGCGGGGCGCAATGACCTCGCGGGGGCAATTGGCATGATTTACATCCTGCCGGGGGTGATTGTTCTGGCGCTAACGGCGCGGCATCTGGCCGGAAACACTGCCTTGATCAGAATGGGAAAGCCGTGACGCAGGTGTGTATTTCGGCGCTTGGAAAACGATACCCGGATGCTTTGCGACCGGCTGTCGATGCGTTTAGCCTAAAGGTGGCGTCGGGTGAACTGGTCGCCCTGCTTGGGCCATCGGGTTGTGGCAAGACAACTGTATTGCGTATGGTCGCAGGGTTGCTGACCCCTTCGGAGGGAACGATCACCTTTGATGGAAAAGAAGTACAGGATCAACAGGCCGAGGATCGTGGTGCCGTGATGGTGTTCCAGAACCCACTGCTATTTCCGTATATGAGCGTGGCCGAGAATGTTGGTTTCGGGCTGAAAATGCGGCATGTGGCCAAGGCAGAAATTGTCCGTCGGGTGGGTGAGATGCTGGATCGGGTGCAACTTGCAGGCCTCGGGGCGCGGCGGCCGGACACTCTGTCTGGCGGGCAGCAGCAGCGGGTCGCGTTGGCGCGCGCGTTGATCGTGCAACCCAAGATCTTGCTTTTGGACGAGCCGCTATCAAACCTTGATGCGCATTTGCGGGCGGAAATGCGGACATTGATCCGCACTTTGCAGCAGGATTTGGCAATCACCACCATCTTCGTCACTCATGATCGGGAAGAGGCAGTGGTGATGGCCGACCAAATTGCACTGATGCTTGAAGGTCAGTTGGTGCAGACGGGAAAGCCAGAAGCATTCTTCAATCAACCTGCAAATGCCGCAGTGGCGCAGTTTTTTGGTGGGCAGAATTTCGTGACAGGTTCTGTAGGGAGCGGGGTGTTCCAATCCAGCCTTGGGCCGTTGCGTTTGCCTGCCGGAGTAGCCGATGGGCCGGGCGTTTTGACATTTCGCCCGGAATCCGTGCAGCTTTCGACAGAAAGCGATAGCAACCCGATTGCCTTTCATGTGATCGAAAAGACCTACCTAGGCAGCCAGACGCGGCTGCTGGGAATGGTGGGCGATCTGAAGATTCAGGTGCTGCTTGCCCCTTCGCAGGCAAGCTCGATCGCAATTGGGGCCAATATTTACGTACAAATAGCGCGCGAAAGCCTTTGGGTTCTGCGCGACTAGATGGTTTGCGGCTGATTTGAATGAACAATCAGCATAATTCACCCAATGTTGGGGCGAATTGTGATGCGCTAAAACGCAATGCACGCATACGGCGGCTTTAGCCCAAACGATAGACCCGCCGTGCGTTTTCAAAGGCCACTGCCCGCGCCTCATTGGGGGAAAGACGCGCCAAGAATGTGCGGCAGAGTTTGACCCAATCGGGCAATCCGATGCCGAGATTGACCACCGGCCAATCGCTGCCCCATAGGATACGTTCGGGGCCGAAGGTTTGCATTATATGGTCAACCCAAGGGCGCAAAAGGGCTTCGGTGGCGGGTCTTGGCGCACAGTAGGCACTGACACCTGACAGCTTGCAAATCACGTGCGGCAATGCGGCGAGTGCCGAAATCTCGGCAGCCCAAGCGCCGAACGCCCCCGCCGCAATATCGGGTACACCACAATGATCCAGCACCAGTGTCTGGTCATCGCAAGCTTTTGCCAGTTCGTGCGCGATCGGAAGTTGGCGGGCCAGGAAGCACATATCAAACGCCAGCCCTTTGGCACCGATCTTTGCAATATTGCGTCGAAAACCGGTACTTTTTGACAGATCATCAGGTACCACGTGGAGAATCCGGCGATAGCCACAGACCTGCAGACCATCGCCTTCGGCGAGCCAGGCATCAAAACCGACATCCTGCTCGGGGCGACAAGAGGCAATTTGGCCCAGTATGCGGTTCTCTGGTTGCCCGATTAGACCAGCCAAAAACCGCGCTTCGGCCTGATAATCGGCATCATCTACACCGGTTTCCATGAAGATCGAACCGCTGATACCCAAGCCTTCGGTCACCTTATGGTATTCAGCCAGCGTAAAATCACCCGACTTCAGTGCCGAAATGTCGCCCGTCCAACCATACCCAAATTTATCTCGGTAGATCAGATGCTGGTGCGTATCAATGAATTGCATATCCCCACCCCCCATTGAATGCTGGTTGAGAGCTAGTGCGTGTTGCGCTTTTTCGGGTTCTTCCGATAAATTGCATCACGCAACATTCCTAGCAGCTCTGGTCTTGGAATGCTTTCAATCTGAATCAGATTGAAAGCAATACGCTCTAGGTATTGGCCCACCCCCCGTCGATCACATGCGCAACACCCGTGGTGTAACTTGACTCGTCGGACGCAAGATAAACCACCAATGCGGCAATCTCTTCAGCTTTACCAATGCGACCAATGGGTTGGCGAGCGATAAACGCCTTTTTCGCGGCCTCGTAATCGCCGGTATCGCGCAGGCGCTGTTCCAACGACGGGCTTTCGACGGTACCGGGGCAAATGGCATTGGCACGGATACCCTTGGTAATGAAGTCGGCCGCAATACCTTTGGTCAGGCCGATGACACCGGCCTTGGTGGCACCGTAAACAAACCGATTGGGCGCCGCGATGATCGAGGATACCGCCGATGCCATGTTGATGATTGACCCACCGCCGTGAGCAATCATCCCCGGTAGAAATGCGCGGCACATACGATACATCGCCGTCATATTCAGATCGACACTGAACGCCCATTGGTCTTCGTCACAGTCCAATATGGACCCGGCAGCCACGAAACCGGCGCAGTTGAACAAAGCGTCGACCGGGCCAACGGCGGCTACGCTTGCGGCAATATCTGCGGGATCGCGGACGTTAAGCAAGCGGGTTTCCATACCTTGGTTGGCAAGATCGGCCAAGGCCGCTTCATTGACATCGGTGGCGATGACGCGCGCGCCTTCACGCGCCATCGCAAGCGCCGAGGCCCGACCGATGCCTTGGCCCGCAGCGGTGATCAGCGCGGTCTTTCCGTCCAGACGTCCCATCGTTCTCTCCTTCACACAGGCAGGCTGGCGCGGCCTGCCAATCCCAATGCCATCAGGTCGGGATGTCAATCCCACTTGCCTTCCGTGGTGGATTTGGACTCTGCCGCAGCGCCAATGGCAAGCCACTTTTTCGAAACTCTAGCGGCAAATTTCATTTGAACGTGGGCTACCGAGCAGGCTTGAATCTTTGAGGGCAAACTGACTGGGTGCGGAACTATCGGAAATGTTGATGGCGGTTTTTAAACGATAGAACTGATTTCCACAGCCGGAACCGTTTTCATCAGCCGCAGCGATGTGTTGCTGAGCGGTCCAGGATGACGCAAAACAGAATATCCGGCATGAATGTCTAGGAAAATGGGACGGAACTGCCTGCGAATGCGGTCTTCAAGTAGTGCGTCGAGCGCAAAATCGAATGGCATTATATTGCGCCGGACAAACCAATGCACACCGGCTTCGTGTAAAGCGTCAACGAAAGGATGCGGGACGAGTTTCTGAACGAACCTCTGTTTCGTAACCCTGAGCGTGCAAGCGAATTGAGTGCGGCCCAGACCACCGACCACAACAGGCAACGCCCAAGCTCGGCTTTGGGATGCCCGCCCCCGCCGGGTTTGCGATGCAACTGATAACCGCGATTGGCAAGCCCCGCTGCGCGTATACACACACCGGATTTTGGTCGCGACGGCCACGCAAAGGTTGTGACAAGGCCACCGTTCGAACCAACGCCGGGCCCAAGATCGGATGGCCACTCCAAGCCGCGAAACGCTTCAACGCGCCGTTAATGTTTTGGCTCTACCGTTTATGGAATTGAACAATAGCGCCCATGTGGATTGGCACTAAAGGAGAATGAAATGAAAAAGTACGCTTACCTTGCGGTGTCCGCGATGATTTCCTTGCCAGCACATGCCGCCGACCTGAACACCGCCGTCCAGGACTATGTGAACGCCACTGTTATGGAATGGACACGTGATCCGGCGCTGATCAAGGCAATCACTGCCAGCAACATGGCCAGCGCCGCGCTGACGGAAGATCAGATCAAGGCACTGGACGACGTCTGGCGGGCAGAAATCGGCAAGACCGAAACGCCTTCGATAGATCTGGTTGCAACCACGCCCACGGCCGACATCCTGCGCGCGCACCGGGCAGAGTCGGAAGGCAGAATTGCCGAACTGTTTATCATGGACGCCAAGGGACTGAATGTCGCTGTTTCGGACATCACTTCGGACTATTGGCAAGGCGACGAGCCAAAGTTCACCAATACATTCCCTCTGGGTGCGGGTGCGATGTTCATCGACGAGCTTGAACTCGACGAGTCTTCGCAGACCTACCAGGTTCAGGTTTCCATCGTCATCGTCGACCCAGCTTCAAACCAACCTATCGGTGCGATGACCATTGGCCTGAATGCCGACCGGTTCTGAACGCATGTTAAACGGGGTATGGCTGGGATGACGTTCCATCAAGCCGCGACTTTCAACGCAGCCCTCTATTCACAGAAGAGGTCCCAATGAGCCAGATCGACAAAACCAAACTGCATCATTCGATTTTCGTCAAAGTCGCGGCCATGATCGCCATTGGCATGATCGCACTGACTGCCGTCTCTTCGATATCCTCAAGAATGACCGAAAAGCGGATAGCGCACTTCAGCGTCAGCGAAAGGTCTATTGCCGAAACCGAGGAGATGGCTGGCTTGGTCGCAGCACCTCTCAAGTTCGGCAAGACCGCCGATCTTGATACGCTCTTGCAGCGCGCCGTCGAACACGCACCTGGATCAGTGGTTGCGGTTGCTGTCTTTGACATAAATGCCGACGTTGCGGCGCAGAATGGTACCAACGAAATCATAACAGCCGAACTGACGGCATTGGCCCAAAAAGCGATTGCCCTTGGCGGCCTTGTGTCCTCGGAAGACGGCCTTTCTCATGCTTACCCAGTATTTGCCGGCCAGTCCGGCGTCATTGTCGGCGCTTTGGCAGAGAAATGGTCAATTGAAAGCGCCATGGCGATTGCCTACGACAGCGAAACGGTCGGATTTGCGATTGGAATTGCCGCAACACTTGTCATTCTCGCCTTTGTCCTCTGGGGATTCCGATGGATTGTCGTGCAACCCCTGCACCGCATTGAAGGCGCAATGGGGGCCCTGTCTGAACATAGGTATGAAACCCAAATCCCCGAACTGAACCGTTCGGACGAAGTGGGGCAATTGTCACGATCACTCGAACAGATGCGCGCATTCCTTGCAGAGGGTGAGGCGGCCAAAAAGGAAAACACCTATAAAAGTGCTGCTTTCTCGGGGTCGTCTGCGGCTATGATGATGGTTGACTCAGAGTTCCGCATCAACTTCATGAATGCCAAGATGCAAGAACTTCTGGACAATCTAACCGAGCCACTGCGGAAAGAAGTTCCTGATTTCGACCCGAAAAATGTCATCGGGCAAAACGTGGACGTCTTCCACCCGCGCCACGATCATTTCCGGCGATTTTTGAACTCGGCCAAGGACGGAACTCAACGCATCGTGATGGGGATTGGCGACTCTCGCATTTCGCTGTCTGTCGCCGCAATCTTCGGTCACAACAATGAAATTATCGGCAATGTGGTTGAATGGGCCGACATTACGGAAGATTGGCTGAATGGAGCTATCTTATCGGCGATCAACACCAATCAAGTCCGGGCGGAGTTTGACGTCGACGGCCGCCTTTTATTTACCAATGTTCGCTTCAACGATCTGTTCGGCACCCAAAGTGAAACCTTTATCGGTCGGCCACTACGATCGCTGCTAAATGCTGACAAGAACATCCTGACCAGTGATGCGCTTGTTGCAGAGGTCATCAGCGCTGGTGCCTATCTGGGCAAATTTGTTTTCATCGGCGCTGGTGGCCAAACGCGCATTGTTGATGGCGGGTTGAGCTGCGTACGAGACCATGCCGGAAAAGCGCTTCGCTTGCTGCTGATCGGCAATGAAGTGACTGCCTCCGAATTCGCTTTGGCCGAAGCCCGGCAAGGGGCGATCAATGTGGAACGCCAACAGACGCAAGTGGTCGATACCCTGCGTGTCGGTCTGCGCAAGCTAAGTAATGGCGACCTTACGGTGAGGATCGAAACACCGTTCGAGGGAAATTATGAAGAGCTGCGTCAGGACTACAACAGAACGGTCGAGAACCTGTCAAAAGTGATGCGCGATGTTGTGGTGAATGCCGAGAGCATAAAGAATGAGGCGCGGGATATTTCCAGCACGGCCGACACCCTTTCCCGACGGACTGAAAGCACGGCGGCCACACTGGAGCAGACTGCGGCCTCGCTGGATGGTCTGACAGAGTCAGTCAGGTCGGCTGCGGAGGGAGCCGCCAAGGCCGACAAAGTGGTGGCCGAAGCGAGAATCAATGCCCACGAAAGTGGAACCATCGTAGTGGAAACGGTCGAGGCGATGGATGCCATATCTCGGTCCTCCGCGCGGATTACATCGATCATCAAGGTGATTGACGACATCGCATTCCAAACCAGCATCCTTGCTCTGAACGCCGGGGTCGAAGCGGCCCGTGCAGGTGACGCCGGACGCGGGTTTGCCGTGGTAGCGTCGGAAGTGCGGGCACTGGCGCAGCGCTCATCTGAGGCCGCACGCGAAATCAACGGTCTGATCGCCGACAGTGGATCGCAGGTAAAACTGGGCGTTGATCTGGTCGGCAAGACCGGCGCAGCCCTGCGCCATATTGTGGACTCGGTAGAGCATATTTCCACGCTCGTATCAGCCATTGCCTCTTCCTCTCGGGAACAGTCGATTGGGCTGGCAGCAATTAATAGCGCAGTCAATGAGTTGGACCAGTCAACCCAGCAAAATGCCGCGCGTTTGGAAGAAACGACTGCGGCAAGCGAGGCGCTTACAAACGAAGCCATTGTCATGTCGGATCTTGTAAAACACTTTCGCATCGATCCGGAAACAGAGTCCGGCCCGCGCGAATCTGTGGTGCACTTCAAGTCGCGTTCACCGAATGCAGCCATACCGATCGCCCAGCCAAAAATGGTTGCCATTGCCGGTGTCCCAAACCGTCGAGCGCCGACCGACGACTCGGGATGGGAGGATTTCTAAACCTTTCAAAGCCTTTGGGCATCCGCTCAGTACCGCAACCGACGCACCGACCGAAAGAAAGGACAGCCGGGCCAATGAGTTTTCTACTTCCCGACCCGCAGTGGGATCAGACACAATCGCTCCACGTCCTGCAAGGCGAGTTTCTGGTTTCATCCCGTGAGGACGACGTGCTGACAACCATTCTTGGGTCCTGCGTGTCGACCTGTCTGTGTGATCCTGTCGCCAAAGTTGGAGGAATGAACCACTTCCTTCTACCGGATTGCGGGGCAGGACAGACGGGCGGATTGCGCTACGGATCCCATGCGATGGAGCTTCTTATCAACGGACTGCTGAAGATGGGCGCGGTCAAGGGTCGCCTTCAGGGCAAACTCTTCGGGGCAGCCTTGATGAACGAGAACCTTGTCAACATCGGCAAAGCCAACGCAGCATTTGCACTGCAGTTCCTCGCGACCGAAGGAATACCCTGTGTTGGGCAAAGCCTTGGAGGGATAAAGGCACGGCGTATTCGCTTCTGGCCAACAAGTGGCAAAGCGCAACAACTGGTGGTCGATGCACCTGGCGTACCTGCCTCCGACCTTCGCCAAAATCTGAAGCCAGTTATGCGCAACAATGACGTTACGTTCTTCTAGGAATTGCAGGCGCAATTTCTCTCCACGTATCGGCTTTTGCATATGAAAGCTGACTGTTGGGCAAAACGAGCTTACCCGAAATGATCGTCCATTTCCGGGCGATTCTTACCGGCAAAAACAGGTTCTGACAATGAATGAACTCAATCATCTGCCGATCAACTTAGTCGCTCAGGCGTCTTTCTGGCACCAACCTGCTTTGACCAAGGCGCGCAATTTTGCGTGGGGTGTAAAGCATCCACATACCATCACCGACAACCTACGTGAGAGACTTTGAAGATGACTGATCTTCCAAATGCAACGATAGCTGCAATGTTAGGTCGGCTCAGTATCAGCGGTCGATATCTGAAAAGGAACTCTGCATGACGAAGGCGCAACAGTCAGGGTACATGGGCACAGAAGACTGTGAAAACTCAGAAATCACGCCAGTGGACTTTCAGCGGATCGCCGTGATCGCACATGCCGATGCAGGCATTACGCTAGAGGATTCCAAGCGATCTTTGGTATATTCACGCTTGATCCGACGGTTGCGACATTTGTCTCTTCGCAATTTCACCGAATATTGCGACCTAGTATCCGGAGCGAACGGTGCGGAAGAACGAGCGCAGATGATCGCGGCTCTGATGACGCATACCACCAGGTTCTTCAGGGAAGAGCATCACTACAAATTCCTCGTCGAAACGGTTTTGCCGCCCCTTATCGACGCCGCACGACGAGGAGATCGGGTGCGATTGTGGTCTGCGGGCTGTTCCAGCGGGGAAGAGGTCTATTCGCTGATGTTCTGCCTGTTGCAGCTATGCCCTGAAGTGGCCACGCTAGATATCCGCATATTGGCATCGGATATTGAAAAGAATGTTCTGCGAAAAGCGAAATCGGGGGTGTACCTCGCACATGCCGTCCAGAAGCTGAACCCCACTATCGTGGAGACCTTCTTTGACCCTGCAGAAGTGTCACAAGACCAACGGCAGGTGAAGGAAGATGTGCGACGCCTCATCAGCTTCCGAGAGTTGAACCTAAACGGTGTATGGCCGGTGCAAGGGCTCTTTGACGTGGTGTTCTGTCGAAACGTGGCCATCTACTTTGACGCCAAGGTTCAGGATCGGCTTTGGCAAAGTTTTGCACGTGCCATTCGTCCCGGCGGCTACCTTTTCATCGGCCATTCTGAGCGACTGTCTGCTTCTGTGAAGGACAGATTCGACATGAACGCGATGACCACCTACCGCCTGCGCAAAGGCGACCAAAGCGATGGCGCAGTAGCGTTCATCCAAGGAACCTAGAGTATTGGAGACGTCCTTGTCGTTGAAAGATAGCTTGAGAGTGATGATCGTGGACGATATGTCTACGGGTCGAGGCCTGCTTTTGCAGGCATTGGAGGAACTGCAAATTCGGCAGGTGGAAATTCGAAAGGATGGCCAAATAGCATTGCAAGCGCTTATAGCGCGTCCGGTGCATCTGGTAATTTCGGATTATCATCGACCGGGCATGGATGGGTTGGGCTTGCTAAAATGCCTGCGAGAGAATGAGGCGACGCGGCGTATAGGGTTTATCCTTGTCAGCGGAACGGCCGACCGCTCTGCTCTTGAAGCCGGACAAAAGCTCGGGATGAACAACTACCTCAAAAAGCCATTCACTACAGAGCAGATGAAGACCTGCATTCAGGCTGTGGTCGGAGATCTATGATTGCAACCCCACTATGACCTGTCACTGAGAATACCCTCCAGTTTGGCTTAGCGGTCATCGCTCGATCGAAACCGCTATTTAGGCGACCAGGACCTACACCGGTTTCGTTTCAATGTTTTGAGTATCCGTCATGCGCAAATGGGTTTTTCGATCCAGATGCGATCCGCCTTAACAAGCACATTGGCTGTTTCGAGCAACTTGCGTGCCGTTGCCCCCTCCACCTAATCCAGTTTGAGA